>CANESA010000087.1 GCA_947440735.1 Candidatus Nanopelagicaceae bacterium | reverse complement strand
TCTACCTTGACGGTGCTAAAAAGTCTCACGCGCGGTAGTCTGCCACACATGAAAAACATTTTTAAGCCCACAATTACCGTCTACGCACACTGCGATCTTCCATGCGGCGTCTATGACCCAGCTCAGGCACGCATCGAAGCACTCTCTGTAAAAGCTTGCATGGAAAAATATGCAGCCAACACAGATCCTGATTTCCGTTCACGCTCTGTAGCAATTAAGGAAGAGCGTTCACATGCAGTCAAAGAGCACCTCTGGGTTCTCTGGACTGATTACTTCAAGGCTCCACACTTTGAGGCATACCCACAGTTGCACTCACTCTTTAATGAGGCGACAAAGCTTGCAGGTGCTGCAGGTACAAAGGGAACTCAAGATGTGAAAGTTGCAGAATCATTGATCGCAAAGATTGATGAGATCTCAGAGATTTTCTTCGCAACAAAGAAGTAAAAATTAATTAATAAGAGATTGAGCGGCGGTGCGTGCGAGGTAAGAAACTCGCTCCACCGCCTTTCTCTTTATTACACCTTGTGCGATGTGACGTTCACCGTCATAGAGATCGCAGAGGAAGTGAAGTTCTCGGCCATCTACTTCGATACAGCGAGCAGTGCAACGAACTTCTGCTCCGATGCCCACTGAATCAATCATCGTGAGCTCAAACTTTTCAACGACGGTAGTTTCACCAGGTTCTAAGTATTCGATGAGGGCGGCAACACTGGCACTCTCCATGGAATGCATGATGTGAGAGCTAGCCAAAATTGGTAGATCTGAAATTCCCATCGCCACACATGTATCCCCAGGACGCACAACCATCGTAGAAAGCCCCACTGCGCCGATGACTTCTTCAGCCGGTTTCATTAAATCTTTCCTCCGGGTAATCCATCATCAAAGTTAATGTGCTGCACATGTGTCTCTTCAATTTGTACTTCACGATGCTCTACATTGCCAAATTCATCAATCTCTATTGAGATTTCCGTCATTGAAAACGTGGTGACTACTTCGGTTGCAGAGCCAGCTCCCATAAGTTGGCTTTGGATACTTTCATAGAGACTCTCTGGAGCCTTTTCTACACATGCTCTGCGCAAGGCATCAACTAAGAATGTGTGAGTCAAACGTTCATGATCAAGCTGGCGAGAGCAGTTGGGACAGAGATCGATATGGTTTCGAACTTCATGTGGGTGTTCCACTTGTTCAATCGCATCTTCAATAATAAAGACAATGGATGCAAGGACCTCAGGACATCCAATACGTTCTGCGCCGAAGAGACTCATCACTCGTCCTCCTTCGCATTTGTGGAATCTGCGGCACCAGTGGTGTAACCAAGCTCGCGTGCATAGTCGGCCAACTTCTCTCGAAGTAATTTGCGACCGCGATGAAGGCGTGACATCACTGTTCCTGCAGGAATACCGACAATCTCTGCGATCTCTTTATAAGAAAAGCCTTCAACATCAGCCAAATAGACAGCCATGCGAAATTCTTCTGGGAGATCTTGCAGTGCATTCTTAATATCGCTATCTGGAAGATTTTCTAGCGCTTCAACTTCAGCAGATTTTCCAAGATCACTTGTATGGCTCTGTGCCTGACTAATCTGCCAATCCTCTAACTCATTATTTGCAATCAGCGGTTGGCGCTGTTTCTTGCGATATGAATTGATAAATGTTGTTGTAAGCACGCGATAAAGCCAGGCGCGTAGGTTAGTTCCGTCTTCAAATTGGTGAAATGAAGTAAAGGCCTTCATATATGTATCTTGAACGAGATCGCGCGCATCTTCAGGATTGCGGGTGTAACGAAGTGCAGCAGCGTAGAGCTGGTCCATGAACACAAGAGCATCGCGCTCGAACCGAATGGTGCGATCGGAAGCGCTCTCTAGGACAAGATCTTTTGATGTCATCGCTTCTAGGCTATCTCACCTTCCTTAGAAATGCCCTGCGGCGACATGTTCAGAAGTGAGCGCAGGTGCTAAAAGAGAAGTCACGCAGGTGCTAAAACAGAGTAGTGGGTTCACCTAAAGTAATAGGAATAATTAGCTCTGCTCCATTGTTTGCAACCAGATTCACGCGAGAAGAGACTGGATCAGCTTTTAGGCCGTAATCCGGTTTATCAACACGCAACAACTCGAGAGCTGCCAGCGGATCACGTTGCGTTGAATCCAGCCAACTATCCCAACGATCGTCGGGCAACATCACCGGCATACGACTATGAATTGTTGCAAGATCTCCCACTGCTTCACGAGTAATGATCGACGCGCTATCAATAATCTCTCCGTTGGGGTTGACCCAACGACTCCATATTCCAGCGACTGCAAATGCTCGCGTTGAAATTTTCGGATCAGGACTTATATAGAAAGGTTGTTTCGGTGGATATTCTCCGAGCGCAGTCGCCCATTCGTAATATCCGTTCACAGGAATAATGCACCGTGTTCGGCAGAAGGCATCGCGAAATGTTGGCTTCTCGTGAATGGATTCACTGCGCGCATTGATGGCATATGACTGCGATGCGCGCGCTGCTGCGATATCGCTCATCCATGGAGCGATCAGCCCCCACGATGCAGTAGCAAGTGAACGTTGCCCACGAATAATGTAGATCTCATTTGTTGGTGCGATATTCCAATTCAGGGGTAGTGAATGGTCGATCTCATTTGATTGCAGATCAAAGGCAGAGAAGATGTCATCTGCACCTTGCGTTCTCGCATATCTTCCGCACACGGCGCTAAGTCTACGGCGGGTAGACTATGACAATGGAATCAACGACAACAGCGCTCTGGCCTGCGATCTTTCGCGGCCGCACCCCTGTTGATCTTCACGTTGAAATTCCGGGTTCAAAGTCGGTAACTAACCGCGCACTTATCCTGGCAGCTCAAGCAAAGAGCCCATCAACTATTCGTAAACCGCTCATCTCTCGAGATAGCCAATTAATGGTGGCGGGCTTGCAAGCCCTCGGTGTAAAAATTGATGAGAGAAGTGATGGAAGTTGGATCGTTACTCCTGCACCGCTCAAAGGACCAGCAACTATCGATGTTGGTAACGCCGGAACAGTAATGCGCTTTCTTCCACCACTTGCAGCTCTTGCACAAGGTGAGATTGCCTTTGATGGAGATCCTCGTTCCTATGAACGCCCGCTCGGCCCAGTTATTAGCGCACTTGAAGAGCTTGGAATCTCCATCGAACATGGTGGCCGATATAGCTTGCCGATGTCGATTAGTGGCGCGGGTGCGATACCTGGTGGAGAGATCACCATCGATGCGAGCAAATCAAGTCAATTCTTATCAGCGCTCTTACTTATTGGTCCAAGCATGGTTAACGGAATTACCGTCACACATCAAGGCGGCGAACTTCCATCAATGCCACACATTGATATGACTATTGCGATGTTGCGCGACTTTGGTGCAACTGTGACTGTTGATCGCGCTGCACAACGGTGGAGCGTTGCATCTGGAGATTTACATGGTGTTGATCTTGTCATCGAACCAGATCTTTCCAATGCCGCACCTTTCTTATCTCTTGCCATGGTCTGTGGTGGTCGCATCACGATCGCAGATTGGCCTCGCCAGACAACACAACCAGGTGATCAGTTGCGCGAGATTCTTACTCGCATGGGTGCCACAGTTGAATTTACAGATGATGGTCTACAACTCACAGGTGGCAAAACAATTCATGGAATCGATATCGATCTCCACGATGTAGGTGAGTTAACTCCATCTATTGCAGCACTTGCCGCGCTTGCAGTTTCACCATCACATCTACGCGGGATTGCGCATCTTCGCCTGCATGAGACAGATCGTTTAGCTGCACTTACTCGTGAGATTAATGGTTTAGGGGGAAGCGTCAGCGAAGAAGAGAGCGTTCTGCATATAGATCCGACGCAAGGCGCGCTACATGGTGGAACTTTTCACACATA
>CANESA010000086.1 GCA_947440735.1 Candidatus Nanopelagicaceae bacterium | reverse complement strand
TCGCGGACGTAGCGAGAAGCCAAAGGGCGAGATTGTCTCTGGTCGTAACGCAGTTCTTGAAGCACTTCGCGAAAATGTTCCTGCGACAGAGCTTATTGTTGCGCGCAGCATTGATGTAGATGATCGCGTCGCTGAATCTCTCAAGCTAGCGCTACATCACGGTCTAAACATCCGCGAAGTGCACCGTGCTGAGATCGAAAACATTAATGCCAACAGCCAAGGAATTATCTTGGCAATTAAGCCGTATCAATATTCAAGTTTCCAGGAGATTGCAGAGCAAGCAAATCATCCGATGATGATCATCGCACTCGATGGTGTGACAGATCCTCGCAACCTCGGTGCAATTGTTCGAAGTGCATCAGCATTTGGCGCAGCAGGTGTTGTGATGACTGAGCGCCGTGCAGCAGCAATGACTGCGGCTGCATGGAAATCTTCCGCTGGAGCAGCAGCCCGCCTTCGCGTTGCACAGGTAACAAATCTTGCTCGCACTATTGAAGATGCTCAGAAATTAGGTTGTTTCGTAGTCGGACTTGATGGCGAAGCTGATGTGACTTTGAGCGAGATGAAGGTTGCTAAGGAGCACCTCATGATCGTTGTCGGAAGTGAAGGTAAAGGACTTTCACGTCTTGTACGTGAAAAGTGCGACCTCGTCGTCTCTATTCCAATTATGGCTAGTACGGAATCTCTCAACGCAAGCGTTGCAACATCGATTGCAATGTTTTGGGTAGATGAGCAGCGCCGTAAGAAGTAGGTATGGAAAGAGATGATCTATAACCGTTTAGTTGTCTGCGGTGATTCCTATAGCGAGGGAATGACTGATGAGATGGTCGATGGCCACTATCGTGGTTGGGCAGATCGTATTGCTGATGGATTGGCTAAAAAGTGCCCAACATTTACCTATGCAAATTTGGCTGTGCGAGGAAAGTTGTTACCTCAAGTAATCGAAGATCAAGTTCCGATCGCACTCACATTTGTTACTGGCCCTGAAACGCTGATCTCATTCCATGCTGGTGCAAATGACGCGCTTCGCCCCGGATTTGATCAGACGTTAGCTAAGGAGCGTTACCAAAGTGCGGTGCGAACCTTGGCGGCTAGTGGTGGCACTATTATGTTATTTACCGTCCTTGAAGATACTGGGAACTCAGGTCGAGGATCTAAACTCTGGCAAGAGCGATTCGGAACCTTTAATAAGGGAGTTCGCGAAGTGGCGGCCGAAGTTGGTGCAATTATTATGGATGCAAATCAAGAACGTTTCTTTAGCGACAAGAGATTTTTAGCATTTGATCGGCTGCACTTAAATGCACTGGGACATAGTCGATGTGCAGATGCGATTTTAGAGAAACTCGGATATGAATTCGATGCAGGCTGGCGAACACCGTTGCCACCAGCTAAACCAACGTCGTGGATAAGAGAACGCGCGACGAGTACAAAGTGGTTATTTACCTTCGCACTCCCTTGGGTAATCCGTCGCCTACGTGGTCGTTCATCAGGGGATGGGCGAGCATGTAAGTATCCGACGCCTATTTCATGGCCAAGGTGAGCGATGTTCTCTCTTCGTGCGTTCTTACGTAACCTTATGTTCACTCAAGTCTTAAAGACTAGTAGTGTGGTCAAGATGCAGAACTTAACCGATCGTGAGATCAGCTGGCTCGCATTCAACCAGCGTGTATTAGAGCTAGCCGAAGATAAATCTCTTCCTTTGCTAGAACGAGTTCGTTTTCTTACGATCTTCTCATCCAATCTTGATGAATTTTATATGGTTCGCGTCGCATCTGTTCTTCGTAAGATCGAAAATAATATTTCTACCGTTAATACTGCCGGATATGCCCCACAAGAGCTTCTTGCAGAGATTTCTCGTATCGCTAAAGATTTAGTTGCACATCAATATCGAATCTTTGAACAGGATCTTCGCCCCGCTCTTGCACAAGAGGGAATCGAGCTTGTCACCTGGAAAGATTTAAAATCTGAAGAGAAGTCACACCTTCAAGAGCTATTTAAGGCTCGCATCTTTCCAGTACTCACTCCGCTCGCCGTTGATCCATCACACCCATTCCCATACATCTCTGGCCTCTCCCTTAACTTAGGTGTTCGAGTAATTAATCCAGACACTAAGGAAAAATTCTTTGCACGGGTAAAAGTTCCACCAATTTTGAGTCGCTTGATTCCAACATCTGAAAATTCAACACGGTTTATTCCTCTTGAAGATCTCATCGCCCAAAATCTAGACCAGCTCTTTCCGGGAATGGATATTGTTGGACACCTCACCTTCCGAGTAACACGAAACCAAGATTTAGAAATCGATGAAGATGATTCAGAAGATCTCCTCACCAGCCTTGAGCAAGAGCTTTTGTTGCGTCGCTTTGGCCCACCAGTGCGACTTGAAGTAGAAGAAAACGTGAATCAAGAGTTGCTGACAATGCTGATGGAAGAGCTAGAGATCGATCCGCTCAACGTCATTCGCTGCGGTCATCCTGTGAACCTACAAGACCTAGGCAAGATTGCAGATCTCAATATTGCAGCCCTTCACTTCTCATCATTTAATTCAAAG
Source organism: Candidatus Nanopelagicaceae bacterium (assembly GCA_947440735.1). The sequence goes on along the minus strand of CANESA010000086.1, from coordinate 1,345 downwards.
ACACCTCACCTTTTGGCCGATATCGATGAAGAAGATCACGATGTGTACTTCTCTGCGCTCCGCCAAGGCGAGATTTTGCTCCATCACCCCTATGACTCATTTACTAATTCAGTCGTTAACTTTCTTAACCATGCAGCCGCTGATCCAAAAGTTCTAGCAATCAAACAGACGTTATATAGAACATCAGGAGACTCACCCATTATTGCAGCGCTCATCGAAGCTGCTGAGGCTGGCAAGCAGGTTCTGGCAGTCATTGAGATTCGCGCACGTTTTGATGAACAGGCAAATGTTCGTTGGGCGAGAAAGCTAGAAGCTGCCGGCGTGCATGTTGTCTATGGATTGATGGGCCTTAAGACCCACGCCAAGCTCTCACTTGTCATTCGCGATGAGCAGAGTGGCATTCATCGTTACGCCCACGTAGGAACTGGAAATTACAATCCAAAGACTGCTCGCATTTATGAAGATCTCGGAATCATTAGTGCAGATGAAGTCCTTACTGAGGATCTGACAAAGCTCTTTAATCAACTCTCTGGCTTTGCACCACAATCTACCTATTCGCGCTTGCTCGTCGCACCTAAAACACTTCGATCTGGCTTAATTGCAAAAATTGATCGGGAAATTTCACATGCACGTGCCGGGAAAGCCGCACACATCCGCCTCAAGCTCAATTCAATTTTGGATGAAGAGTTTGTTGCAAAGTTCTATGAGGCTTCACAAGCTGGCGTAAAGGTTGAACTCTTAGTCCGTGGTATTTGCTCAGTACAAGCTGGTGTTGAAGGTTTTTCAGAGAACATCACAGCCCGATCAGTACTAGGACGTTTCCTTGAGCACTCACGAATCTTCTACTTCCTTAACGATGGAGATTCTGAGTACTGGATCGGATCAGCAGATCTCATGCACCGAAATCTTGATCGCAGAGTTGAATGCCTGGTTCGTATTTTTGATCCCGCCCACGTGCGCAAACTTGAAGAGATATTAGATATCGGTTTATCAGATCAGACACAGAGCTGGCGTTTAGCGGGACAACGGTGGACTCGCCACGCTGTCGCTGAAGATGGCACACGCCTGACTGATGCACATTCACATCACTTAAATAAAAATCTGAAGGGCAGTTAATGACTACAGCCGATCGTATCGATCGAATCGATGGTGCAGGAGCAGTACTGTGGCAATCCATCGACGGCGGCAACGGCGGCGACGGCGGCGAGATTCGTATCGCTGTCATACATCGCCCACGTTATGACGATTGGTCCCTTCCTAAAGGAAAAGTTGATCCAGGTGAGAGCCACATTCAAACCGCTTACCGTGAAGTTCTTGAAGAGACAGGCGTCAAAGCAATCTTCGG
>CANESA010000085.1 GCA_947440735.1 Candidatus Nanopelagicaceae bacterium | reverse complement strand
TCCGTCGATGGTGGCATGAGCGATAACATCCGCCCTTCACTCTATGGCGCAGAATATTCTGCAGTCCTTGCAGATCGCGTATCTACTTCGGCCCACGTACTTTCACGAGTTGTTGGAAAGCATTGCGAAACCGGCGATATTGTTATTCGAGATATCCAGCTGCCATCAGATATTGCTCCTGGTGATCTCCTTGCTACCCCTGCCACAGGCGCATATGGACGAAGCATGGCTAGCAACTACAACCACGTGCCGCGCCCGCCTGTTGTTGCGATAAAGAATGGAAAAGCACGCGTAATTGTTCGCCGAGAAAATGAGGCAGATCTGCTCGCACTCGATGTGAAAGAATAGGCATATGAGATCCCCAGACCAGCCAGTACGTATTGGCATGCTCGGCTGCGGTGTGGTCGGAAGTGAAGTCGCCCGCTTAATCCTTGCTGACACAGCTGAGCTCTCCACTAGAGCTGGGGCGAAAATTGAATTAGCAAAGATCGCAGTGCGCGAGATTAGACCTCGTCCTGGAATCCCAAATGAGTTATTTACCCTTGATGCAATGTCGATCGTCAATGATCCAACTATCGATCTGATCATCGAAGTAATGGGCGGAATCGAACCCGCACGCGAATTAATTCTTAAAGCAATCAGTAACCGTAAATCAATTGTCACAGCCAACAAGGCTCTCCTTGCAAGCCATGGCGCAGATCTATTTACCGCCGCATATGCGCAAGGCGAAGATATTTACTATGAAGCAGCAGTTGCTGGCGCTATCCCAATCATTCGCCCTATGCGCGACTCACTCGCTGGTGATCACGTCGTGCGCCTCATGGGAATTGTTAATGGAACAACAAATTACATTCTTACCAAGATGCATGAAGATAATCGCGAATTCGCAGATGTATTGGCAGAGGCTCAGAAGTTGGGCTATGCCGAGGCTGATCCCACTGCCGATGTTGAGGGCTTTGATGCGGCCGCAAAGGCTGCAATTCTCTCCGGCCTTGCCTTCCACACTCGTGTCACTGTCGAAGATGTGTACCGCGAAGGTATTTCATCGATCACTCTTGAAGATGTGCAGATTGCAAAGTCGATGGATCACGTCATCAAATTACTTGCAATCGCAGAGTTGACACCTTCTGATGAAATATCAGTGCGTGTGCATCCAGTCCTTCTCCATAAGAGCCATCCGTTGGCTTCTGTGCGCGATGCTTTCAACGCAGTCTTTATCGAAGCTGAATCTGCCGGACCGCTGATGTTCTACGGTCGCGGAGCAGGTGGTGCCCCCACAGCGTCAGCAATTTTGGGCGATGTTGTCGCAGTCTCTAGACATATTGCACTGAACTCGATTGGCCAGCGCGAGACTGATTATGCCGATCGCGATATCGCACCGATTGAGACCACTAAGACTAAATTCCTTATACGACTTGAAGTAAAGGATAAATCAGGTGTTTTAGCAGCAATTGCTCAAACTTTTGCTGAGCAAGATGTCTCAATTCAAACTGTTGATCAAAATGGCCGCGGTACTGATGCTGAATTAATCATCGTTACTCACGGTGCAACTGAAGGCGAACTCAAAGCCACCGTTGATGCTCTCAAGAAACTTCCCATCGTTACCAAAATCTCTAGCGTCATCCGCGTAGAAGGTTCAACTTCCCTATGAGCATCTTTGGATCAAAGAAGAAATCTGGAGCTCATCAGTGGCGCGGAGTGATTGAGGAGTACCGTCATCGCCTTCCAGTAAGCGAGAAGACTCCAATCGTCTCCTTGCGTGAAGGTGGCACACCACTTATCTATGCCTGCAATCTCTCAGATCTTCTTGGCAACAATGTCTGGATCAAATACGAAGGTTTAAATCCAACAGGATCATTTAAAGATCGCGGAATGACGATGGCTATTTCAAAGGCGGCAGAAGATGGCGCCAAGGCCGTTATCTGTGCATCAACTGGAAATACATCAGCATCGGCTGCAGCCTATGCGGTCAAGGCCGGCATGACTCCTGCAGTTCTTATCCCCAAGGGAAAGATTGCAATGGGCAAACTTGCTCAAGCAGTTATTCACAACTCAACAATTTTGCAGGTCAATGGAAACTTTGATGATTGCCTCACCCTTGCACGCGAACTTTCTGAGAACTATCCAGTGGCACTTGTTAACTCGGTAAACCCGTACCGCATCGAAGGTCAGAAGACAGCCGCTTTTGAAGTTGTAGATATGTTGGGAGATGCTCCAGATATTCATGCACTCCCTGTTGGAAATGCTGGAAATATCACCGCGTACTGGAAGGGTTACAAGGAGTATCGCGCTGATGGGCTTTCGACAAAGTTGCCACAGATGTATGGCTTCCAAGCAGCAGGAGCTGCACCGATTGTTAAGGGAAAGATTGTAAAAAATCCAGACACCATTGCAACTGCAATTCGCATTGGAAATCCAGCTTCATGGGCGCAAGCAGTTGAAGCACGTGATGTATCTGGTGGAGTAATCGACTCCGTTACCGATAGAGAAATACTCTCCGCTTATCGCCTGATTGCAGCTAGAGAAGGTATTTTCGTTGAGCCATCATCTGCTGCCGGTCTTGCAGGGCTGATCAAATATAAGAAGGCAGGCAAGCTTCCTGCAGGTAAAACAATTGTCATCACTGTGACAGGTCACGGGCTTAAAGACATTCCATACGCACTCGAAGCGGCGAAGAAGCCTGTCGTTGTTCCTGTTGATGTAAAAGCTGCTGCAAAAGCGCTAGGGCTTAAGTAAATGGCGAAGCCAACTTTTAAAGCAAATCCAATTCAGGTTCAGGTTCCTGCCACCAGTGCAAACCTAGGACCTGGCTTTGATTGTTTTGGTTTAGCACTCGATCTCCATGATCGTTATGTCGCACAGATTCTTGATGAGCCAGGCCTAGATATTGATGTCGCAGGTGAAGGTGTTGCAACTCTTCCGCGCACCGATAAGAACCTTCTTATCAAAGCGATGTATAAGGGTTTTGATTTTCTTGGTGGGAAACCAAAAGGTATTGCTGTTCGCGCACTCAATGTCATTCCTCATGGTCGAGGCTTGGGTTCATCGGCCAGCGCGATCGTTGGTGGACTAGTTCTTGCTCGCGCTCTTGTTCTTACCGGAAGCGATAAATTGAGTGATGAGACACTTCTGGATTTAGCAACAGCGATGGAAGGCCACCCAGATAATGTTGCAGCAGCACTGTACGGTGGAGCAACTATTGCCTGGCAAGAAGATCACCACGGCAAGCTAGTTTCGCGAGCACTACCTCTTGCAGTTGATACGCGCGTACGTGCAGTCGCCTTTATTCCAAAGAACGAACTTTCTACCAGCAAGGCACGCAAGTTACTTCCAGAGTCTGTGCCACATGTAGATGCTGCTGCTAACTCAGCTCGCAGCGCACTTTTATCTCACGCACTCTCTCATCGCCCGGACTTACTCTTTAGAGCTACCGAAGATTTTCTTCATCAGGAGTACCGTGAATCAGGGATGCCTGCCTCACTTAAATTAATGCGTACACTTCGCAAGGCAGGCGTCGCAGCATTTATTTCAGGAGCGGGCCCAACCGTGCTCGTACTTCACAACTCTGATCAATCCGAGCTCAATCAGCTCTTGCGTGCTGGCGGGGATGCATTTGAGGCGAAAAGTCTGGATATTGCAGTACGTGGAGCTACCCTGCTATAGTTCTGCCATCACCTTAAAGCCCGTAAGTTAGGGCAACGAATTAAGTTGGTAAATCAAAAAATCCCTTGGGTTTGACTCGCATATTTTTGCGGCGAACCCCAAACTGAAAAGATACACATGACCGAAAAAGAATCTGTCCGTTCCAGCAGTCCTGAGCTCACAGCGATGACCCTTCCTAAGTTAAAGGAAGTTGCCTCACAACTTGGCATCGAAGGCGCAGCGAAGATGAAGAAAGAC
>CANESA010000084.1 GCA_947440735.1 Candidatus Nanopelagicaceae bacterium | reverse complement strand
CGCTCAAAGAATCTTTCGGTGCTGCGCACTTGATATGGAAGTCCCTTGCTATTCATTGCACGTTCAACGCCCTTGAGTTGGCTATTGGTGCGGGCAAGAATTGCAATCTCTTGTGGCGCAGTTCCTTCAGCTAGGAGGTCAGTGATCTGCTTGAGGATTCCTGCGATCTCCCCGCTCTCATCTTTGTAGCCATCAACACTGGGATGAAGGCCATGATCATTACTGGCGGTGAGTTCTTGACCCATAGAAGAGTTACGGAGCAGGGCATTTGCCGCAAATGTAATTTCAGGCGTTGATCGGTAGCCAGTGCTGAGGCGAATAACTTCTGCCTCTGGAAAGCGCTGGGTAAAGGTATTTAAGAAGACCGGTGTTGCACCAGCGAATGAATAGATTGTCTGCGCTGGGTCTCCAACTACACAGATATCTTTTCTGGATCCAAGCCAGGCGTTAATCAAGCGTTGCTGGATCGGTGAAATGTCTTGGTATTCATCGACTGTGAAGTAACGATATTGATCTTGCACTCGCTCGCGCACTGAGCGCTCTTCCTCCAACATCGCAGAGGTCAGCAGCAGTACATCTTCGAAGTCGATGGCTAGCTCTTGCTTCTTCAGGCTTTCATAGGCGACATAGATTGCAGCGATATGTTCGGCCTTGACGCGTGGCTTCATCGAACGCGCATTAACCTGATCAAGGTAATCAATCGGTGCGACCTGTGAGACTTTGGCCCACTCAATCTCAGTTGCGATATCGCGCATTATTTCGCGCGAGGTAATGCGGATCTCACCCGCTAGCTCCGCGCGATTAACGGCCTCTGTAAGAAATGGAGTCTTGCTATTCATGAGATCTGGTGTGCGACCACCAAATACGGTTGGCCAGAAATAGATCAGCTGCTTAAGTGCTGCAGAGTGCACCGTGCGCGCTGCAACTGTGGGAACACCGAGTGAGCGAAGTCGCGTGCGCATCTCACCCGCTGCGCGAGCCGTAAAGGTAAGTGCCAAAACTTTGCTCGGATCCATCGTTCCGATTGCGGCGGCGTAGGCAATGCGGTGTGTAATTGCGCGCGTCTTTCCTGTGCCAGCTCCTGCAATTACGCAGACAGGCCCGCGTGTAGCAAGGGCTACTTCTCGTTGATCATCATCGAGTGCGGCCAAAATCTCTTCTGCGCGAAGACTTGGCTCTTCACCACCAAGTTTTGGAGTTACCTCCATGTCTCACCACCGTGGGCAGTCTCACCCAACCATCGTTCAATCATCTTGCGCGCAACCGAAATTGTTGGTGGAAGTAATAAAGTGCCGGCTTTAGCTTCTGCGCGTAGTTGATCGCGAGTAAACCACTTCACCTCTGTGATTTCTGTACCATCTGGTCGCGCTGATTCTGGAAAATCTGTGACTGCATCAAATGAAATCATGATCGATGCTGGGAATGGCCATGGCTGTGAACCGAGGTAATTAATCTCTCGAACGCTCACACCAGATTCTTCGAAGACTTCGCGTGCCACGCATTGTTCAAAGGTTTCACCAGGTTCTAGGAATCCTGCAAAACATGAGAATCGACCTTCAGGCCAGACTGGTTGATGTCCAAGAAGAATGCGATCATCTTTATCGCGAATCAAAACGATAACTGCTCCATCGGTGCGCGGATGATGTTGGCTCTTATCGACATCGCAGACGCGTACTGCGCCGCCGAGATCTACTCGAGTGGGCGCTCCGCACATGGCACAACGTGGATGTGCGCGATGCCAATTGCTTAAGGCGACTGCATGCAACGCTAATTCAACATCGATATCTGAAAGAGCTGCGCCGACTTCGCGTAAGGTTGTAAATCCCACCTGCATCTCTTCATCGCTTTTGGCAACGCTCCACTGTGTATCCCAGGCAAAGTAAGGATCGCCAGTGACCGCATCAAGGCCGAGAAAATATCGTGAGCCTTCTTTAAATTCTCCACTAGCAATCAGTGCGGCAACGCGATCGGCGTTGAGATATCCCTCTGCACCATCTGCACCGATTCGCCCTTGTGCAATATGCAGAATCTGCGCCTTCGACCAGAGCAGATCTAACGTTGCGGGAGTTTCACGTAAGTGGCTGGCGCGGTCGATCCGTGACGGTTGGCTATTGATCGCGCTCATAAGGGGCAACGGTACTAGCCTGCACCCTGTGCGCATTACCTCGTGGAATCTCCTGCATGGGATGGCCATCCCGCCCTCCCCAACCCCGACCTCACTGGCCGAAGCGGCAGGCAAAATTGCTGAAAAGCTGGCTCCTGACCTCGTTGGTGTTCAAGAATGTGATTACTTGTTAGAGCGTTCCGGAAATGCACATCAGATTGCAGATATTGCACGGAAGATCGGTGCTCCGTACTTTGCATTTGCTCCATCAATCATCGGTACACCCGGAGAGAAGTGGAGAAAGTTACAGGCAGATGATCAAAGAATTATTACCAACGCAGATGTCGCCACACAATATGAAGGTAGCTATGGAATTGGAATTGCATCAAAGATTGAGGTCGTGAAGTGGCATCGACTTGATCTTGGTAACGCTCCCTTTGGCGCTCCCTTATTAATTGCTGGAGATGAGAGCGGTCCTGGAAAACCTCGCATGCTCTACATCCGAGATGAACCTCGTTTAGCGATTGCAGCAACGCTTGCAGATGGTTACACCGTTATTAACGCACATCTCTCTTTTGTGCCCGGATATAATCTTCGCCAGTTAAATAAAATCAAGCGATGGGCGCAAGAGCTTGAGGTTGCAACCGGCACAATGGCAATCATTATGGGCGATTTCAATCTCCCTCTGAACTTGCCCGTTGTGGGTTCGAATTGGAAATCGTTAGCATCATATTCAACGTATCCAAGTTGGGGTGCAAAGATTCAATTTGATTACATCCTGAGCAAAGAGGCTCTAGCTTCGAAGCCGCTACCGACACTTATGCCCGGCGTGAGCGATCATCTTCCTATTTCGGCGGAGATTCTTAGCTCACTTGATTGAAATCAGTTTTACTCTCACTCAGCAAATTGCGTAAGCAAAGCAACGAGTTCGGCCTCGCTCATCAAATCTGCAGGGCGATCTGTCACAGATGTTGGAACGTAGTGGAATGCCGCACTCACTTCTTCGACATCAATCTCTTGCAGCGTTGCCCACGCTAGGCGATAGACAGCGAGCTGAATAGCAGCTGATTTACCTAGCTTTTTCGAGCCCGTCTTCCAATCAACAACTTCATATCGATCGCCATCTTTATAGACCGCATCGATACGACCTCGAATAAGAACACCGGCAATAACTGTTTCGAAGGGAACTTCAACAGCATGTGGTGTGCGCTCTGCCCATGAACTTGCAAGCCAGGCAGCTTTGAGATTTTCGAGCTTTTGATCAGCTTCGAGCGGCTCGAGTTGATCGAAATCTTCATCATCAAAGAGGGTGGCAACGTTAAAGTGTTTTTCAATCCATAAGTGGAAGGCAGTTCCGCGACGTGAGAATTCATCACTGGCACGTGGCATTGGACGACGAATAGATAGTGCGAGAGCTTCGGGATCATCGTGTAGCGCAATCAAGGTAGATGTCGCCATACGTGGAGGCAACGCCACAGATGAAACTGCGTTCTTGTACATATCAAACTCGTTAATAATTGCTTGAGTATCGCGAGCCCATGATGCGATCTCGTCTTCACCACCGCTCACTTCGATTAATTCGCCTACTGAAATTGGCGCAGTTGAATTCACAAGTGAAATCTGCGCGTTAAAAGCTTCACGGCGATCTGCGATTGGATCGGCAGGCCACTGCGCAGTAGCTGGGTTCTCACGCACCGGATTACGTGCATCGTCTTCTGGCGCGCCATCAAAGGTAATGATGCGACCAGATTGTGTTGCAACGCTATGTGCTTGTTCAAAGATGGATGAAGATTTTACTGACTTCTGGCCATCGCGCCACCATGATGTTGTGCAGATCAAGTGGCTCTTGGCACGCGTCATCGCAACATAACCAAGGCGGATCTCTTCTTGCTCTTTAAAGGTGTTGCATTGATCTTT
>CANESA010000083.1 GCA_947440735.1 Candidatus Nanopelagicaceae bacterium | reverse complement strand
TGCGATTCCACTTGCGACAGAGACAAGTATTGGTCGTGCAACGCTCTTAAGTTCTTCTGCAACTGCCGTGGCACGCGCTAAATGTCCCATTCCGATTCCATTGCTTGTAGCAAGGATGATCGTCGGCTTATCCACGGCCTAGAACTTTTCGTAGAACTAGCGACGTTACTTTCTTAACAAAGATAAGAAGTTGCTTTGGAGAATTAACTTTCTTACCTTCACGCTTGAGGTATCTACCAAATCTACTTAGGCGATTATGTTTTCCTTGATTGAGAGCGGCAAAACGATCATCACTGAGCCAGAGGACGCCCCACATATGAGAAATCGAACTATAGAGAGAACCTTCTACAGTTAACGCGCGAGCTAGGGCCGGGGCAAATAGAGCGAAAGCGCGTCGATCGTTTTTATCTGCAACGCCAACTAACCCGTTTTCACTTGCAAGAAGATAGTCAACGAGATCTTTGAGATCGGTACTCCCGGCTGCTTCAGCGAAGATGTAATACGGGGTAGGACCATGAGTAAATTTCTCAACCAGCTCTTCGATTGCTAATTGTGCATCGATATCAATCTCTTCGAACGAATATTCACTATCGCCCTTTAACCAGTTACGTATTTCGCGAAGATCTGCGTGAATATCACCGACTGGCGAATATCTCTTCGCAAGAACTTTCCACGGCGCTAAAAGAGTGAACTGGGCATTAGTACCCGGCAGCGCTAAAAGATTTGCGCGAAGATCGAGTACTTGGGCAAGAGTCGAGCCGCGAACATCTAAAAATACTTGATAGGTCGGAACCGACCAGCTGAAGTTATTCTTAGCTCGCACGCTATGCATCTGTGGAATTACCTGTGCAAGTGAAGGATCGTTATGGCGATGGATCTGATCCTTATTGGATTCAACGGTGCTATGACCTAAATGCCATGAGTGCGCTTGACGATCTACAACGGTGCGAAGTCCTTGCGTAAATATTCGCCAGCCTAATTCAGTATCTTCGCCGGTAATGAGGTTTCTGTCATACCCGCCTAGATCACGCCACTGTTGGTTGCGAATCGAAAACGTTGCGCCAACAAATGCGCGATATCCATCAAGTGCTGGCTTCTCTAAATCGTGAGTGCGGGTGACGCGCTCTTCCCAAAGATCCTTACCCCAACTCTCTTCATGCAAAACATCAAATGCATCAGCTTTGAGTGCGGCCAGGAGAGCTTCTGGTGTATAGCTCCAGCTCTTTACAAAACGCTTCCATCCCAAAACCGCATAATCATCGTTATCGTGATGCCACTTCATGTGATGGGCTAAGTGATCTGGTTCAAAGATCATATCCGCATCGATAAACCAGAGAACATCTTCGCGCAACTTGGCAACGCAATCATTTGTCGCCGCTGTTTTTCCCCACTTGCCGGGGCTATTTTTATAGGTGATCAGCTTGGTTTTCGTCGGTTTAATTTTCGGCAAAGTCAGTGGCTTTGCGCTGCCATCATCGATGACATAGACCGAAATAAGAGATGCTGGATACGTCTGTGCAACCAGTGAAGCCAGGACTAAATCAAGTTTCTCTTGTCCATCGCGGCAAGCAATAACCACAGCCACTGAGAGTTTTGGGCGTGAAACAAGCTCTAAATCATCAGGGCGAGAGAAGCGAAATGGCAAGTGATTCATCGCTCTCCCCCAAATATTGGATGGTCCCAAACGCCGACCACTTGTTCATTGGCGCTGTTGAGATACTTTGAATAATTGGTGACATAGGTGTGGAAAGTAAATGTGCGACGGTAAATATATCCAGCACCAAATGTGCGCCAGATCTTTCCGCCGTTATTTGTTATTCCACTCAACATAAATCGATCAACCGCCGTATTGCCATCGCCGAACCAACCAGCTGCCTCTGCGACGTCGCGCTGAGCAAGAATTGTTCCGCCACATACCCAGTCACTCCAGAGTTCAACAGCTTGTGTTCCATGAGGTGCAAAGCGACGCACAGTGAGCTGAAGTGGCTCGAGATAGACATAATTCATTGCTCGTCCCACAACATCTGCACCGGTATCAAGTGCTGCATCTACAAGATCGCGAAGGTGCTCAGGGCCGTAATAATCATCATCATCCATCTTTGCGATGTACTCACCATGTGATTGAGAAGCAAGGCTTGAAAGAATCGTTCCGAGAGTGTGATCTTTTGTAAATTTCTGAACTGATACTTTTACTTTACGACGGTTAAGGGCGGCGATCTGGCGCTTATGTGATGCTGTTAACTCGATAGTGTGCAAACCTAAGACCACATCAAATGTCGCGAGAGTTTGCGCAAGGAGTTGATCGAGTACATTCGAGAGATCATCTGCGCGCAGAGATGAAAGAAGAACGCTGACTGTGGGATATTTTTTTATCTTCGAGCGACGAGACTTACGAAGGGCCTCAATGGCTTGGATTTCCTGCGAAAATGAGGTGAATCGATCCATTGTGTTGATTGGATTCGATGCCATGCGCCAAGACTACCAATAATCAAATTGGCCACTGATAAGATCGGAAAATGTCCGATACGCGCACAAGTGGCAAAAAGCCCGCTAAATCTGACTTTATTCTCACCTTCAAGAAGGCTCTCCTGAATATTAAGGCTCTCCCAAAGTTTTTCTACACCCGCTACATCAAGAAGCCTTCACCGGTGAAATCAAAGATTGTATTTGTTGTTTCATTCCCACGTTCTGGCACTCATGCGATCGGCAGCCTTCTCTCTAACGAGAAAGTTGGCTTTAGGTATTACGGTGAATTCTTTATATTCAACGCGTGGAATTCGCAGATTGAGCGCATTAATCGCTTCTACCCATTCTTCTCTCTGCGCTATTCACTCAACTTGCGCAAACAACGTAAGGCGTGGAAGTACTTCAAATTTGAGACTACTTCACTAGATGCCCACCGCACTATGGCAGCTATTCAAAGCCTTCCGGGAATTCATATCATCAAAATTTTTCCACAACATCTTTCAGATCCACTACTTCAATCAATCATTGCCGAATTTAAACCGCACATCATCTTCCTTCGCAGAAATCATCTCGATCGCTTTGTCTCACATAAGAAGGCGAATGCTTCAGGTAAGTGGCATACGGCGAGTACCTCTGATCTCGTGATCGATTTAGATCCTCGCGAATTCGATACCTTTATATCTAATTACAGAAAGTTTTATACTGATTACTACCACTTTGCAAAGGCACAAGATTGCCCTGTTCTCGATGTGGACTTTGTGGATCTACATAATCCTGAGAAGGTTCGTCAGATTCAAAAGTTTGCTCAATTCGAAGATTTCACCGATTGGGATAAATTAACTCTTGCTCCAACCACGGTAAAGCAGGATCGCTCTAGCAAGGTGCAAGAAGATTTCTTACTGAAAACTGGAAAGTCTCAGGCGGATTACGAGTTCAAGGCTGTGACCTCATGAGCAAGATTCCTGCAATCCTTAAAGAGCTTGAGAACGAGTCGATAGAGATCCTTCGCGAGACAGCATCTGGTTTCAAGAAGCCGGTCATGATGTACTCCATTGGTAAAGATTCCTCAGTCTTGTTGCACTTAGCTCGTAAAGCTTTCTATCCATCACCTATTCCTTTCCCTCTTTTACACGTTGATACAACGTGGAAATTCAAGGAGATGATCTCCTTCCGCGATCGAATAATCACCGATACCAAGTCACAGCTCATCGTTCATACCAATCAAGAAGGCGTTGAAGCCAATATCAATCCTTTTAATACAAATGCCTCTGAATACACACGTGTAATGAAGACGGTCGCTCTTCGCCAAGCACTTGATATGCATGGCTTTGATGCTGCAATCGGTGGATCTCGCCGTGATGAAGAGAAGAGCCGTGCAAAGGAACGTATTTTCAGTGTGCGCGATCCGGGTCACCGTTGGAACCCGCGCGAACAACGCCCAGAGTTATGGCGCACCTACAACACTCGTCTTGCACCAGAACAAACTATGCGTGTATTCCCAATCTCTGATTGGACTGAAGCAGATATCTGGCATTACATCTTGCAGGAACGCATCGAAGT
>CANESA010000082.1 GCA_947440735.1 Candidatus Nanopelagicaceae bacterium | reverse complement strand
GCAATCATCTCGGGCGTTGCACACGACAAGTCCGAAGCCAAGATCACCATCGTTGGTGTTCCAGACCGCACCGGCGTTGCAGCGCGCATCTTCCAAGCAATCGCCGATGCTGATATCAACATCGACATGATTGTGCAGAACGTATCTGCTGCAGCAACGGGGCTTACAGACATTTCCTTCACTTTGCCAAAGGCGGAAGGCTCTAACGGAACTGCAGTCTTGCAGCGCATCCAAGGTGAAGTTGGCTTTGCATCAATTCTCTACGATGACACAATCGGAAAACTCTCACTTGTTGGCGCAGGAATGCGCTCAAACCCAGGTGTGACAGCGACATTCTTCGCTGCGATGTCTGAAGCAGGCGTCAATATTGAAATGATTTCAACATCTGAAATTCGCATCTCCATCATCGTGCGCGAAGTAGATCTGGAGCGTGCCACAAAGGCTGCCCACACTGCCTTCCAGCTCGATGCTGATCAAATTGAAGCTGTCGTATATGGAGGAACAGGACGATGACTCAGAAGAAGATAAAAGCTAAGAAGAAACTTCCTTCCCTTGCAGTAGTTGGTGCTACCGGAGCAGTCGGAACAGTCATGCTCGATATCTTGAGTACACGTAAAAACGTCTATGGCGAGATTCGCTTGATTGCATCTGCTCGTAGCGCCGGAAAAAAATTGATCTGCCGTGGTGAAGAACTCACCGTTGTCGCACTATCTCCTGAAGCATTCGATGGCATTGATATTGCAATGTTCGATGTTCCAGATGAGATCTCAGCTGAGTGGGCACCGATTGCAGCATCACGTGGTGCGGTAGTTGTAGATAACTCCAGTGCATTCCGTATGGATAAGAAGGTTCCACTTGTGGTGCCTGAAGTGAATCCAAAAGATATCAAGAAGCGACCAAAGGGAATTATCTCAAATCCAAATTGCACAACTCTTTCTATGATCGTTGCAATGGGTGCACTTAATAAGAAGTTCGGTTTGAAATCTCTCGTTGTCTCTTCTTATCAGGCGGCTTCCGGTGCTGGTCAATCTGGAATTGATGCCTTGCACGATCAAATCTCCAAGGTAGCCGGAAAGAATTTGGGATCCACAGCAAAAGATGTACGCGGAACAATTACGGATCTGGGTCCATTCCCAGCTCCACTTGCTATGAATGTTATTCCTTGGGCTGGTTCGCTTAAAGAAGATGGATATTCATCAGAAGAACTTAAGGTTCGTAATGAATCACGAAAAATTCTGGGAATGCCTAAACTTAAAGTCGCAGTAACGTGCGTGCGAGTTCCAGTGATTACAACTCACTCACTGACTGTTCATGCAACATTTTCAAAGGTGATTACACGTAAAGCTGCACAATCAGCGCTTGCTAAAGCTGATGGGGTAATCCTCTATGACAATCCAGAGAAGCATGAATATCCGACCCCAGCTGATGTTGTAGGAACTGATCCGACATGGGTTGGTCGTGTACGTCAATCTCTTGATGATCCAAAGTCAATCGATTTCTTTGTTTGTGGCGATAATTTGCGTAAGGGAGCAGCGTTAAATACTGCTCAAATCGCTGAATTGCTCGCTGCTGAATTCACAAAGTAAGGCTGGATAGACTGCCCTCTATGACAATCGTTGTAGCAGGCGGCACAGGCCTCGCTGGTTCTGCGATCGTCCGGGCTTACGTTGCAGCCGGTCATGAAGTAATTCCAGTAAATCGTAAGGTCGTCGATCTCTTAGATCGCGATGCAACCTTTAACTTCATCGCTTCCGTTAAGCCAACGCTAGTTATCGATGCTGCAGCAAAGGTGGGCGGCATCGGTGCCAACAATGCATTCCCCGTTGAGTTTCTGGCAGATAACCTGCGCATCCAGAGCAATCTCATGGAGGCAGCACATGCTGCAGATGTTGAGAAATTTATTTTCTTAGGAAGCTCATGCATCTACCCACGCGATAGCGCGCAGCCAATTAAGGAAGAGTATTTACTTACTGGACCACTTGAAGAGACTAATTCGGCATACGCGGTCGCAAAGATTGCCGGTATCGAACTCATTAAGTCTTTTAGAAAAGAGTACGGTCGCAAGTGGATTTCACTCATGCCAACAAATCTCTATGGTCCATGTGATAACTTTGAATTACAAGGTTCACATGTACTTCCTGCATTTATTCGTCGTTTTGTTGAAGCTACCGAAAGTGGCGCAGCACGCGAGACTTTATGGGGGACAGGATCTCCTAAGCGCGAATTTCTCCACGTCGATGACCTTGCTGCAGCGGTCTTGCATCTTGGCGATAAGTACGACGAGGCAGGACATCTCAATATCGGAACTGGTGAAGACCTCACAATTAAAGAACTTGCAGTACTGGTAGCAGAACTAGCGGGCTTTAAGGGCGAAATTGCTTGGGATTCAACGAAACCTGATGGAACTCCACGTAAGGTCCTTGATGTTACTAAGGCAAAGTCACTAGGTTGGGCACCAAAGATTTCACTTCGTGACGGAATTGCATCAACAATTGATTGGTACAAGCAGGCAGCAGCTAAGGGAGAGTTACGTAGATGAGTAGAAAAGTCGCGCTAATCACCGGTGTTACCGGACAAGATGGCTCATACCTCGCTGAGTTCTTGCTTGCAAAAGGATATGAAGTACACGGCCTTATCCGCCGCTCATCAACTTTTAATACTTCACGTATCGATCACATCTACCAAGATCCACATGAGAAGAACCCAAAGCTCTTCCTTCACTACGGCGATCTCATCGATGGCGTAGGACTTACAAACCTCATTCGCGAAATCAAGCCAACTGAGGTCTATAACCTTGGCGCACAATCACATGTGCAGGTCTCTTTCACCATGCCGCAGTACACAGGTCAAGTTGATGCAGTTGGTGCAGTTGGATTACTAGAAGCGATTCGCAGTGCCGATATCGATACACGTTTCTACCAAGCATCAACATCTGAACTCTTTGGTTCAACTCCACCACCACAGAACGAGAATTCAGTCTTTAGACCACAGTCACCGTACGCTGCTGCAAAGTTGATGGCTTACTGGTGCACCGTTAACTATCGTGATGGTTATGGCATGCATGCCACCAATGGAATTCTCTTCAACCACGAATCACCTCGTCGTGGTGAAACATTTGTTACTCGCAAGATCACTCGCGCAGTTGCTGCGATTAAAGCTGGCAAGCAAGAGAAACTCTTCCTTGGAAATCTCGACGCGGTCCGCGACTGGGGATTTGCAAAAGAGTACGTCGAATCAATGTGGCTGATGCTCCAGCAAGATAAGCCGGATGATTACGTTGTTGCTACCGGAGTAGGAGCCACAGTAAAAGACTTTGCTGATGCAGCATTTAGCCGCGCGGGTCTTAATTGGCAGGACCATATTGAGACAGATAAGAAGTACATCCGCCCCACAGAAGTTGACGCACTTATTGGAGATGCATCAAAGGTGGAGAAAGCACTCGGATGGAAGGCCACAACTCATTGGAAAGAACTCGCTGAGTTAATGGTTGATGCTGATATCGCAGCTCTTAAGTCTTAAAAAAGAGTTACGAGCGAAACTTCCGGAGGACTGGCCACGCGAATGCGTGCAAAGGGACTTGTTCCCATTCCTGCAGAGACATGTAGATAGGGCTCATCACCAAACCTTGTTAATCCACGCGCACGCCAATTAGGTAGATCGCAATTTGTTGTTAGCGCACGCGAGCCACCAATCCACGGAAGTCTCACCTGGCCGCCATGCGTATGTCCTGCAAAAATTGCATCAAGTCCGTCTTCTGCCATTCCATCCAAAACTCGCAGATAAGGTGCATGTGTCACACCGATTGCGATATCGCAGTTGTCAGGAAAACCTGCGACTAATGAGTAATCATCGAATTCAAGATGTGCATCATCTGTCCCACGAGCTTCAATTGTTGTTCCATTAATTGTGATGGTGGCGCGATGATGATTGAGATTTTTCCATCCTCGAGCCTGTAATCCAAGATCTAACTCCGGCCAGGGAAGATCTTCGCCGTGAATACGCTCGCCATGATCTGGTAGCAAGTACTTCAAAGGATTCTTTGGTTTTGGTGCGTAGTAATCATTTGAACCAAAGACGAAGAGACCTGGCGTATCAAGAAGTGGTTCGAG
>CANESA010000081.1 GCA_947440735.1 Candidatus Nanopelagicaceae bacterium | reverse complement strand
GAAAAGCCGCTCTTGCGCAGAACCTTGAACTTGTAAACGATGAAGGTGGCGCTGCTTTCTACGGTCCAAAGATCTCTGTTCAAGCAAAGGATGCAATTGGTCGCACATGGCAGATGTCTACGATCCAAGTCGACTTCCAATTGCCACAGCGCTTTGAACTTGAATACGCGGCAAACGATGGTTCTCGTGCACGACCAGTAATGATTCACCGCGCACTCTTTGGTTCCATCGAAAGATTCTTTGGCGTACTCACCGAGCATTACTCAGGCGCCTTTCCGCCGTGGCTAGCACCAGTTCAAGTAATGGCGATTCCAGTTGCTGAACCATTTACCGACTATCTCTTTGATGTTGTTGCAGCTCTCAAGGCAGCGGGTATTCGTGCCGAAGTGGATGCCTCCGATGACCGTATGCAGAAGAAGGTGCGCAACGCACAGATGCAGAAGATTCCTTACATGCTTATCGCTGGCGAGGAAGATCAGAAAGCCGGAGCAGTTTCATTCCGCTACCGAAATGGTGAGCAGAAGAATGGTGTACCACTGGCCGAAGCAATAGCGGAGATCTCTGCAACTGTGGCAGCACGCCAGCAGGTGTAGGTATGGATTACATCGACTCCACTGGAATGCCGGATGCATGGTCGCGCTTATGGGCACCTCATCGCCTCGATTATTTACGGGGAGAAAATCGTCCCCTTGAAGGGAATGCGATCACCTGTCCTTTCTGTGAAATTCCAACCATGAGCGATGATGAAGGACTTGTTGTCCATCGCGGGACTCACGCCTATGTGGTGATGAATCTCTATCCCTATAACCCTGGCCATCTTTTAATCTGCGCCTATCGCCACGTTGCTGATCTGACTGAACTTACTAACGATGAACGTGAAGAAATTTTTGCCCTCACTTCCCACGCCATGGCAACGATTCGCAAGGTCTCACAACCCGAAGGGTTCAATCTCGGAATGAATCAAGGTGCGATTTCAGGGGCCGGCGTCGCGGCGCACATTCACCAACATGTGGTTCCACGTTGGTCAGGGGACGCAAACTTTATGCCGATCATTGGCAAGACAAAGGTGTTGCCACAACTTTTAACGGTTACTCGAAATGAGTTAGCCGCTGCTTGGTAGTTCTACTTAAGCTTTCTTAAGTACGAAACCAGAACATCAATACCTATTCCGTTATCAAGGTTGACCGGAATAGCAGGAAATAAAAGTCCAGCGCTAAATGCATCCTCACCACTTGAATCAACCAGTTCGCGATACTCCTCGGCGAAGTCGGCAACCAATTCTTTATGTTCGGGCTCACTTTCGGATATGACAGCGAGTCCATGCATATAGTTGCGAATAGTTAAATCCTCAAGACTTATCAGTGCTGCAGGAGATCCATCATCGCTATGTAAAACTAAATACGGCGTTGCCATCTGGTCAAAGACTCGATTGGCGAGAGATACCGCGTCATCAAAATCGAGTTCAGCTCCAGGCAGTGCCAGTACCACCATGATTCGGGGAGTCAGATAATCGTTAAAACTTTCCCACGCGGTGATTGTCTCTGCATCGATTCCAGCAGAGGGGTTGACCGCAAAAATCGCACAATCCACGTGGGCAAGATCGTCACTGGTTGCCTCGATCGAAATGCCTTGATCGCCTAGCGCCTTGGTCAGAGCGGCTGGAGTTGCGCTCACGTGGCCAAAGAGGGCAATTCTCACAGGAGCAGAGGTGGAAGTTGGCATGGGTTAAAGCCTACGATGGTCTTGATGATTAGTGCGCATTTGAAACCTCAGGTCACTCGATTAATTAATCCAGTGGTCAAGATGGCCGTGCGCGTGGGAATAACGGCTAATGGCGTAACGATCGTCGGTGCAATCGGAACACTTGCATCCGTCTTCTATTTCTATCCGCGAGGTGATTTCTTTATCGGAACACTGGCAATCTGTTTCTTTGCTCTCAGCGACTTATTTGATGGGGCCATCGCCCGCCTTACACATGGAACTGGAACGGCGTGGGGTGGATTTCTGGATTCCACCATTGATCGCGTGACTGATGCCGCCATTCTCATCGGAGTTCTGCTTTACATGATCGACCGTGATCAGACGGTCTCCATACTGATTTTGATTTCACTTGTCTCAGGTGGCTTGATCCCATATATCCGCGCGAAGGCTGAAAGTATGTCGATTGAATGTTCTGGGGGATTTGCTGAACGTACCGAGCGTCTTATCTTTAGTTTAACCGCGATTGGACTTTATGGGCTCGGTGTCGACGCTGCCCTGCTTATTGGATTTGCGTTACTTTCGTTTGTTGGAGTATTTACGGTGCTACAGCGCATGGTGATTGTTTATCGTGCACTTCATAAGGTTTGATTCATGAAAGATTTTCTAATGGCTCGTGCCTATTTCTTGGGCTGGTTTATAGTTAGGCGTATCTCCGAGAAAAGTGCGTCTACTTTATTTCGCAAAATCGGTGAGTGGATGTATAAGAGAAATGGCAAGAGCGTAGACCGGCTTCGATCAAATCTGGGACGCGTGTTTCCTGAAATGAGTCAGAGCGAACTTGACGGCCTGGTACGTAGAGGCGTGCTCTCCTACATGCGCTACTGGATGGATACATTCAGATCTCCGGATTGGAGCAAAGAGAGAATTATTTCCACCGTGACAGTCAGCAACGAGCACCTGTTGATGGATCCGATTACCAATCGCACTGGTGTTGTAGTGAGCCTTCCGCATGCTGGTAATTGGGATCATGCTGGCTCTTACTTTTGCAGCAGAGGTGCTCAGCTTGTTACTGTCGTTGAAGTTCTCAAACCTCGCGCTCTTTTTGAAAAGTTCTTGGCCTACCGTCAAGCAATTGGTATGGAAGCGCTACCGCTGGACTCGCGAGCGTTTCCAACCCTCATGCAGCGCGCACGTGATGGAAAGCTGATCGCACTCGTTGCAGATCGAGACTTATCCGCCAGTGGAATAGATGTGGAATTTTTCGGTGGGGTGGCTCGCATGCCAGCAGGGCCGGCCATCATCGCCATCCGAACTGGGATTCCGTTAGTCACTGCCTTTGTTTCATATACCGAATCTGGAATACATGTTGATCTTAGAGAAATCGCAATTCCTATAGATGGTGATGAGGAATCACGGATCAAGGCTGCTGTGCAGCTCTGTGCTGATAATTTTGCGGCCGGCATAAAAGAGTTCCCTCACGATTGGCACATGATGCAGCGCATTTGGGTCGACCGAGATTTTGTGGAGCGATCATGAAGAAGTTAAGAATTGGACTTGTCTGCCCTTACGGCTGGGATACTCCAGGCGGAGTGCAGAACCATGTCCGGGACCTCGCTGAATTCTTTATCACCGAGGGTCACTTTGTCTCGGTCCTTGCGCCAGTAGTAGATGAGCACGATCTACCGGATTATTTAGTCAATGCAGGAAAGCCAATCAGCATTCCATTTAATGGTGCGGTTGCACGTTTGCTCTTTAATCCCACCGCTTTTGCGCGAGTGCGTAACTGGTTGACTGATAACGATTTCGATATCTTGCATCTGCACGAACCTGCAGTTCCTTCAATTTCTCTCCTTGCTCTGTGGGCCAGTGAAGGTCCAATTGTGGGGACATTCCACGCCCAAGCTAAGAAAGGTGCGACAACGCGAGTTATTGCATCGATCGTTGAACCAGCGATCGAACGTTTGAGTGAAAAAATCGCAGTCAGTCAAGCCGCTTACGACACACTTCAAGAACATATGGATACGACAGCACATGTAATTCCAAACGGAATTTTTGCCGATCGCTACCGAGATGGAAATGTTGAAGAGAAGTGGGCAGGCCCAACGCTTGGATTCATCGGTCGCTTTGAAGAACCACGAAAAGGTCTTGAGGTGCTTATTGATGCAATCCCAATAATTTCACGTTTTATTCCTGACGTCCGCGTACTTATAGCTGGGCCGGGTGATCCTTCTGAAATCTCTGAAGATATTGACTCTGAACTACGTAAGCGATTCGAATTTCTGGGCAAAATTTCAGAGGATGAAAAAGCTAACTTTCTTAAATCTATCGCCTTGTATATCGCACCCAATACAGGGGGAGAATCATTTGGCATCATCATCGCGGAAGCAATGGCCGGTGGAGCTGCAGTTGTGGCAAGTGATATCCCGGCCTTTCATGATCT
>CANESA010000080.1 GCA_947440735.1 Candidatus Nanopelagicaceae bacterium | reverse complement strand
CTTGATTAAAGGCTCACTTGTTGGCACTGATGGAGATTCATTGGTCGCAGACCTCTTCGGGCAGAAGATTTCACTTCCGCGCAACCGTTCGCACGCCGTTGATTCATCGATCTTTGCTGGTATTCGCCCAGAGAAGTTCCGCATTTCGCTTCTCCAGACACCTACCTCAGGCAACGTATTAATTGGCGGCAAGATCGAAGATGTTTCATACATCGGTGTTTCAACGCAATATCAAGTCATGATGCCATGGGGTCAAGAGTTAATGGTCTTTGAACAGAACGATGACGGTGTTGCACCATTCCAGATTGGTGACCCGGTGAATATTTCTTGGGAGCCGATCTTCACCTTTGCACTTCGTGGAGATGAAGATGCAGAAGCCGGCACCGAAGTAATGCCTGAAGATCTCGACGAAGAGTAATCAAAGGCTGCATCGATGAAGAAAATTAGTACGCCTTACCTTTTACTCCTCCCTGGTTTCGCTTTTCTCTTTACCTTCTTTATCTTGCCAATCATCAACTTGGCCCAGACATCGACTCAGACTCGTTTAGAGAATGGTGATACAGGCCAATACGAGCAGACCTTGCGCTTTGCAAACTACCTCGATGCATTTATCGAAAACCGTGAGCAATTTACGCGTTCATTTGTTTATGCACTCATTGCAACACTTCTAGCGCTTCTCATTTCTTACCCATTGGCTTATGCACTGGCATTTAAAGCGGGCAAGTACAAGAACATTCTCTTGGTTCTGGTGATCGCACCATTTTTCACCTCATTCTTGCTCCGTACCGTCGCGTGGAAACAGATCCTTGGCGAAGAAGGTTTCGTGGTTCCTTCGCTCCGCAATTTAGGTGTCATCAGCGAAAGCACGACCCTCACCTCAACAGCTTTTGCAGTGGTCATGGGTATGACCTATAACTTCTTACCCTTTATGACTCTTCCGCTCTATGCATCAATCGATCGAATTGATCCACGCACGCTCGAAGCATCAGGTGACCTCTACGCCAACGGATTTACCACTTTCCGTAAAGTGACGCTGCCACTATCTATGCCAGGTGTGGTTGCTGGAACTTTGCTTACATTTATTCCGGCTGCTGGCGACTATGTTAATGCACAAATTCTTGGAAGCCCAAATACAAAGATGATCGGAAATGTCATCGAGTCACGCTACTTCAAGATTGTTGACTACCCAACGGCTGCAGCGCTTTCCTTTACATTGATGGCTGCAATTCTCATTCTTGTCACAATTTATATTCGTAAAGCTGGAACGGAGGAGCTGGTATGAGCGTCAAGCAGAAGGATGCTTCGATTCCGACCCTCCCACTTGGTGCGGTAATTTCTCGATGGATTGGGCGCAATCTCATCCGTATTTATATGGTCTTTGCATTTACATATCTCTTTATTCCTGTTGCGTACACCTTTGCATTTTCTTTTAATGATTCTGGTAAGTCCAATCTGATCTGGAAGGGATTTACCTTCGATAATTGGACCAACCCATGCGGCGCTCCTGAAGTATGTACCGCGCTGGGTAATTCGATCAAGATCGGACTTCTCTCTACAATCTTTGCAACGATCCTAGGAACAATGATTGCCTTTGCAATCGGCCGTCATGCATTTAAGGGACGCTCTGCTTCAAACCTTCTGATCTTCTTACCAATGGCAACGCCAGAAATTGTTCTTGGAGCATCGCTACTTTCACTCTTCCTCGCCTTCCAAATCAATCCTGGTTTCTGGCCAACAGTTATCGCCCACGTAGTCTTCTGCATGTCCTTTGTGGTGGTAACAGTCAAGGCTCGCATTGCATCCCTTGATCCGCGTTTGGAGCAGGCAGCGATGGATCTCTATGCCAACGAATTCCAAACTTTCCGCAGAGTCACACTTCCACTCGTTGCACCTGGAATTGCCGCTGCCGCACTTCTGGCCTTTAGCCTCTCATTTGATGACTTTATTATCACCAACTTCAACTCTGGCACTATGACTACATTTCCGAAGTTTGTTTATGTATCTGCAGCACGTGGAATTCCCGCCCAGGCCAATGTGATTGGCTCTGCCATGTTCTTCCTTGCACTCGCCCTAGTCATCGTTGGACAAGTAGTCAGTCGTAAGCGTAAAGTTTCTTAAATGGTCAACTATGGCAATATGTACGGCCCCAGCTTTACCTTTCTCGGAATTCCTCAATGCGATCTAGATGTTCCAGCTAGCTTTGCTGGTGCAGATGTTGTGATCGTTGGCGCGCCAATAGATTCAGGTACGTCGCATCGCTCAGGTGCGAAGTTTGGTCCGCAGGCAATTCGTGGCGGAGATTATCTTCCTCACGACGGATCTCGCCCACATTTAGCGTTACGTACAGATGGTTTGAAAGATCTTAAGGTTGTCGATGCTGGAGATTTGATGATGCCTGGGGGAGATCTTGTGGCTTCTCTTGCTGTCTTGCGCGAAGCAACGGAAAAGATTTCGCGAGCTGGTGCAATCCCCGTGATTTTAGGTGGAGATCACTCGATCGCTTCTGCAGATGTCGCAGGAGTTGCCAATCACTTGGGGCGTGGAAAAGTTTCGATGATTCACTTTGATGCCCACGCCGATACAGGTGAAGATCAATTTGGTGCACTAGTTGGGCATGGAACACCGATGCGTCGCCTTATTGAAGAGGGATATGTACGCGGAGATCGCTTCTTGCAACTTGGGCTGCGTGGCTATTGGCCAGATCATGTGACCCTTGCGTGGATGCGCGATCAAGGAATGCGTTCCTATGAGATGACTGAAATTCATCATCGTGGATTAACTGCAGTTCTCGATGAATCATTTGTGACGCTGACAGATGGCTGCGATGGCGTATTTCTCTCAGTTGATATTGATGTTGTAGATCCCGGTATGGCACCTGGAACCGGAACGCCTGAACCAGGTGGAATGACATCACGCGAACTCTTAGAAGCTGTGCGTCGAATCTGTCTTGAACTCCCAGTGGTGGGAATCGATATTGTTGAAGTCGCACCACCATTTGATTCAGCAGATATCACTGCGATATTGGCAAATAGAGTTGTACTAGAAGCCTTGAGTGCGATTGCAAAGCGTCGCAACGGAAGTACTTACTCCCCAACGCAAAATCTTCTGGACCGTTAATCCATGCGTGATGTAGTCATTCTTGGATCCACTGGCTCAATCGGTGTGCAAGCACTTGAAATAATTGATGCAAACCCCGGACAATTTCGAGTTGTTGCACTGACAGCAGCCGGCAATAACATTGATCTTCTAGTTGCCCAGGCAGCAAAATTCAAAGTAAGTGTTGTCGGAGTGACTCATAACGCTGATCAAGTCCGAAGTGGACTTCCTGGAGTTCAGGTTATTGATGGCCCTGATGCATCGACAGAAGTTGCAGCCATTACTTGTGATGTAGTGCTCAACGCAATCACTGGATCGATTGGCTTAGCTCCCACTCTTGCAGCACTCAGAGTTGGAAATACCTTAGCTCTTGCCAATAAAGAATCACTTGTCGCTGGTGGTGACATGGTGATGGCACTTGCAAAGCCAGGACAACTTCTGCCAGTTGATTCTGAACATAGCGCGCTCTGGCAGGCGCTTAAATCTGGAACTAAAAATGAAGTTTCTAAACTAATTCTCACAGCAAGTGGTGGACCATTTAGAGATCGAGATGATCTCTCAACTGTCACTATCGCAGAAGCGCTAGCTCATCCCACATGGGCGATGGGCCCTGTTGTCACAATCAATTCATCGACGCTGGTTAATAAAGGCCTTGAAATTATTGAGGCACATTATCTCTTTGATATTCCGTATGCACAGATCGAAGCAGTGATACATCCGCAATCAGTTGTTCATTCACTTGTTGAATTTGTTGACGGATCAACAATTGCACAAGCAAGTCCGCCAAATATGAAGGGGCCAATTGCATACGCCTTGAGCTACCCAGATCGTTTACCCAATGCGAGTGTTCCCATTGACTGGAGCGCTGCATCTACGTGGAGCTTTGCACCTATAGATACTGTGAAGTTCCCAGCGGTCGACCTTGCTCGTCGATGTGGTTCGCTCGGTGGGGGACTGCCGGCAATCTTTAACGCGGCCAATGAGGTTGCAGTTGCGGCATTTCTTGATTCTCACATCGGATACACAGCAATTATCGATACAGTCGATGCTGTGGTTCAACAACTTTCTCCTATCGCAGTCTCTG
>CANESA010000079.1 GCA_947440735.1 Candidatus Nanopelagicaceae bacterium | reverse complement strand
TCGCTCCTATGTTTTGCAGGATGAAAATGGCCAAACAGTTGAATCACACTCAATCTCTGCTGGCCTTGATTATCCGGGTGTAGGACCAGAGCATGCCTATCTTCACGACATCGGTCGCGCGCAGTATCGAGCGATTACTGATGCAGAAGCGATGGATGCATTTGCACTTCTATGTCGCACCGAAGGAATAATTCCAGCGATTGAGACAGCGCACGCACTCGCTGGCGCGCTTCAGGTCGGTAAAGAACTGGGGCCGAACGCAACGATTCTTATTAATTTATCTGGTCGCGGGGATAAAGATGTCGCAACTGCTGCAGCATATTTTGGAATTGAACTGTAGAAATGAGCCTTGATACCCCTCTCGATCGTGTGATGGCGAAGGCAAAGAGTGAGAATCGCGCAGCACTGATTGCCTATATCCCTGCCGGTTTTCCAAGTCATGAAGGTTGTAAGAAAGTAATCGCAGCCTTTGCCGAAGGCGGTGTCGATGCGATTGAAATCGGTTTTCCCTACAGCGATCCCGTCATGGATGGTCCAACAATTCAAGCAGCGGCAGTGCAATCACTGAGCCAAGGAACCGGTGCGAAAGAAGTTTTTGAATCACTACAGTGCGCACATGATCACGGTGTAGCTGCCGTCGTGATGACATATTGGAATCCAATCGAGCGATACGGCGTAGGTAAATTTGCACAAGCAATAGCCGATCATGGCGGATCTGGAGTAATTACTCCCGACCTCACAGTTGAAGAATCTCAGGGGTGGATCGCGGCTACGAATGCCTCAAAAATAAATCGAATCTATGTAGTTGCGCCGAGTACATCAGATTCTAGACTTCCGGTTGTGACAAGTGAGTGCGGCGGCTTTGTCTATGCCGCGAGCATGATGGGTGTGACTGGAACAAGAACGAGCGTTTCCTCATCGGCTTCAGAATTGGTTGCGCGCGTTCGCAAGACTACTGACACACCCATTAGCGTTGGACTTGGAGTATCAAATCGCGAGCAAGCGCGCTCGGTCGCGGGATATGCCGATGGTGTAATCGTAGGTTCAGCATTTATCAACGCTCTCCTTGAAGCACCTGATGAGGCGGCGGGATTGCGTGCAGTCAAAGAGCTAGCGCAAGAGTTGGCGCTGGGAGTTCGTGAGGGACGATGAAGAGTTTCCTTATTGCAAAACAAGAGTGGATCACAACTATATTTCGCATTGGATTTGGTGGTTTTCTACTCTATGCAGGTGGTTTGAAGGCTTTTGATCCTGCTGCATCTGCAAATGCGACTGCAGCCTATAAAATTCTTCCTACCGATCTTGCCCATATAGCTGGATATATATTGCCCTGGTTTGAAGTTGCACTAGCAATTTTTCTCATCCTTGGAATCTTTATTCGACCTGCTGCTATTGCAAGCGCTCTCTTGATGCTCATGTTTGTCGGAGCGATCGCATCAGTCTGGGCGCGAGGGATGCTCATCGACTGTGGCTGTCTCGGTGGCGGGGGAGCCATTGACCCATCACAGGCGACCGAAGCGCGCATCGCCTACGCAGTAGACATTGTGCGTGATATCGCATTCGTGGGCATGTGTCTCTACATCTTCAAGTACCCTTACGGAAAATTCTCTTTAGATAAGAAACCCGAAACAACTACCCAAGCTAGCGAGGACCAGGAATGAGTAAGCCAAAGAAGAATTCAGTCAAGTCACAAGGTGGAGATCCATTTACTCGCTGGCTTGTTATTGGAATGGTGACACTTGTTGTTGTAGTCGGCGCTGTATTTAGCTTAACGAGTGAGAACAAGGCAAAGGATGCCGCCTTCACCGCTCTCGATTCATTTCAATCTCTCGGTACGTTGCCAGCGACTGTTGATCCTGCAGAGGGTGATGGCATTGTCTTCAACCAGGGACTTCCAATTAAAATTGATATTTTCGAAGACTTTCAATGTCCGGTCTGTAAGTTATTTGAGGATCCAATTGGTGGTTATTTGACTTCATTAGTTACAGAGAAAAAGGCCCAAGTGACCTACCATCCACTCTCATTCCTTGGAAATGGAACCAGAGAGGATGAATCGATTGCTGCATCGAATGCTGCCTATTGCGCAGTGGATGAAGATAAGTTCCTTGATTTTCATAAGGCTCTCTACGATGTTCAATCCCAAGTGGAGAATTCAGGGTTCTTAAGTTCAGAAAACCTCATCACAATCGGTAAGAAGATCGGAATCACCTCCACCACCTTTGCTGATTGCGTAACCAATAAGTCCAAGCTGGTAAATGTTGTCGCTGCAGCGGAATCCATGGATCGATATGGAGTTCGCGGGACACCTACAACTTTGATCAACGGCAAGGTGTGGGAACGTCAATCACCAGGATTTGATGTCAACGAGTTCAAGGCTGCAGTTGAGGCCGCAGCTAAGTAATTTCTGAGTTCTTGTGTCTCGGAACTTGGACTTGGGTACTCAGATGTTGACTCGCTACATTCCTTCACCTCCTCATTCGTCCTTTGAGGTGGGCCCACTCACCTTCCATTTTTACGCTCTCTGCATTATTGCGGGTATCGCAGTTGCTATTTGGCTTGGCGATAAGCGACTTCGTGCGCACGATCCAAGTCTGATTTCAGTTGTCTCAGATGTCGCAATCTTTGCCGTTCCAGCAGGAATCATTGGGGGCCGGATCTATCACGTTCTTTCATCACCCGGTGATTTTTTCGGTAGTACAGGATCATTCTTAGATATTTTTGCAATCTGGAAAGGTGGATTAGGAATTTGGGGTGCGATTTCGCTGGGCGCACTTGGCGCATATCTCGGATTGCGACGAGTCGGGCGTACGCGACCAGATATCACCCTTCCGCACTTTCTGATTTTTCTTGATGCACTTGCTCCAGGAATTCTCTTTGCACAGGCAATTGGGCGCTTTGGAAATTGGTTTAACGTTGAACTTTTTGGAAGACCATTAGATGCGTGGTGGGCGCTAGAAGTTCCCGTCGCAAAAAGACCATCCGACTTAAGAGCATTTGAAACCTTTCATCCCACCTTTCTCTATGAAGCAGTCTGGTGTTCACTCATTGCAATCATTTTAATTTTCCTTGGTAAGAAGCTCCTTCCGGGCCAAGTTTTTGCGATCTACATCACTAGTTACTGTCTCGGTCGCTTCTTTATTGAGAGTATCCGAATCGATTCTGCCAACCTCTTCTTTGGATTGCGCCAGAATGAGTGGGTGAGTATCGCTGTAGGGGGGCTGGCGCTGGCTTACTTCCTGCGAATCCGTCACAAGCACAATGCCTCAGGTAGGATCTAAGCATGGGTCTTGAATCGGTATATCAACGCAATGTTCATCACCGCGCCCACCGCGCAGGCTGGTTGCGAGCTGCCGTTCTTGGCGCAAACGATGGTTTGGTTTCAACTGCCAGTTTGATGATCGGTGTTACCGCTGCTAATCCGGGCAAAGATACTTTTCTTATTACAGCAGGAGTTGCAGCAATCGTTGCCGGTGCAATGTCAATGGCCGTGGGTGAATACGTTTCAGTGCGATCACAGAACGATGTCGAGGAATCTGATAAGCAGATGGAGATCGATCACTTAGCTGTTGATCCAGAGGGTGAATTAATGGAGCTTGCTCAGATTTATATTGAGCGAGGGTTGACTCCAGAACTTGCTCAAGAAGTTGCACGCCAGATGCATGCTCGAGATCCACTTGAAGCGCATTTGCGTGATGAACTTGGACAGACGCCACAGAATAAAGCACGCCCGATGCAGGCAGCGGTTGCCTCTGCAGCTAGCTTCACTGTCGGTGGGCTGATTCCATTTGCAGGAGCTTTCGCACCAACACCGGGAACAATTGCTTTGAGCATCGTTGGCTTTACCTTGGTGGGACTTCTTGTCACAGGAGTATTAAGTGCAAGGACTGCTGGCAAGGATGTCTTCGGACCGACAGTTCGAGTGATGCTTGGGGGAGCCTTCGGCATGGCAGTGACCGCTGGAATCGGACGTCTTCTCCATATTAACCTGGGGTAGTTGGCCTAGATCACAATTTTGATCTTTCACTCTGGGCTAGCAGTTGCTACCCTTTACATGGGTCAGCGTTGTCCCGTCGCTTAATAACGGTAAAAGACAACAGGAGATCTTCTTCAATGGCACTTCCATCTTCATTCCCAGTGGCGCAAGGGTTATACAACCCTGCCAATGAGCATGATGCATGTGGTGTTGCGATGGTTGCCACTCTCAATAAAATTGCGACTCA
The DNA here is from genome assembly GCA_947440735.1 of Candidatus Nanopelagicaceae bacterium. The sequence goes on along the minus strand of CANESA010000079.1, from coordinate 9 downwards.
TGAAATTGT
>CANESA010000078.1 GCA_947440735.1 Candidatus Nanopelagicaceae bacterium | reverse complement strand
AGCACACGCTGTAGATATCGTTTTTGACACTATCGTTCGCAACCTTTCAAAGGGTGAAGACGTAATGATTAACGATCTCGGTAAGTTCAAGAAGGTTGATCGCAAGGCTCGCATGGGACGTAACCCATTCACCGGCGAAACAATCAAGATCAAGGCATCAAAGAAGGCACGCTTCTTGCCTGCAAAGGCTCTTAAGGAAGTTGTTGCTGGAGATCGTAAGCTTGCTCCAGCTCCAAAGCCAGAGCCAAAGGTTGTAGCTAAGCCTGCAGCTAAGAAGGCAGCACCTAAGAAGGCCGCCAAGAAGAAGGCAGCACCTAAGAAGGCCGCCAAGAAGAAGGTTGCTAAGAAGGCAGCACCTAAGAGAGCTGCTAAGAAGGTCGTACGTAAGAAGAAGTAATTCTCTTCATAAATAAGGCCCACGCAACACGCGTGGGCCTTATTTTTTCTACTTTTATTGTTGAAGGAGCATCTATTACTCCTGCAACAGACTTAGAATTGTGACATGTCGAAATCCGGTTCCTCACAGAAGAAACCTTTAAAGATTCGACTCAATCCTCCGCACGGATATCCGCTCGGGATTAATCCCACCTTTCGCTTCTGTGCATCGATCTTGATTCCGATCATGAGACTGATCGCAAAGTACGACTATCGCGAAGGTGTGAAGATTCCAAAGAGTGGCCCTGTGATCGTCGCCTCCAACCATGTCTCATATATGGATGCATTAGCTCTTGCCTTCTTTTTATTCTCCAATGGACGTGCGCCGCGATTCCTGGGAAAGATTGAAGTATTTAGAGTCCCTATCATCGGCAGAATTCTTCTTGCGGCAGAACAAATACCTGTAGATCGTGAAAGTAAAGAGGCCAGTGTTGCCCTTACCTATGCCTTGCAATTACTTGGGATGGGTCATGTCATTGCTGTCTATCCAGAAGGCACACTCACGCGCGATCAAGAGTATTGGCCGATGACTGCAAAGACTGGCGTCGCGCGGTTAGCGGTGATCTCAAAGGCACCTGTCTATCCCGCTGCACAGTGGGGGACGCAACGCGTCATTCCTCCGTATAGTAAGAAAATTAGAATTTTTCCACGCACGACAGTTCGATATCGCGTCGGTGAGCCGGTTGATCTCTCGCCTTGGTATGGCAAGGAAGAGGACCCGGTTGCTATGGCAGAGGCCACAGCGAAGATTATGGGCGCAATTACCGAATTACTCGAAGAGATTCGCGGTCAAGTACGACCTAAGGCTATCTTTGACCCTCATACCTCCGAACTGCCACGCACGGGCAATTTTAGAAAAGGTGAGAAGAAGCAATGAGTAAGGTCACCGTCTTTGGAGCAGGAGCATGGGGTTCAACCCTCGCGCAAGTTCTCTGCGATGGCGCAAATGACGTTCTGCTCTGGGGACGTAACGCTGAGACTATTAACGAGATTAACTCACTTCATACAAACCAGCGCTACCTCGTAGGACAAAATCTTCCGACTCAGCTTCGAGCAACCACAGATCTTGATGAAGCTTTTGCCTTCAGTAATGTGTATGTCTTAGCGATTCCATCCACGCAATTGCGAGTAACGCTCAATGAGTGGAAGCCGCGCTTTTCAGCCGATTGCACGATCGTAAGTACCCTCAAAGGCATCGAAGTATCAACGATGTTACGCATGACCGAAATCATTGAAGAGGTCCTCGGTAAACACAAGGTTGCCCTCCTTACCGGTCCTAACTTGGCTGACGAGTTAATTCTTCGCCAACCAGCAGGTGCGGTTGCGGCCTCAACTTCGCAAGAAGTGGCCGAACATGTGCGCGAACTCTTCCGCACTCCTTACTATCGTGTTTACACATCTGTCGATTTACAGGGCTGCGAACTAGCCGGTGCGATTAAAAATGTAATCGCACTCGCTGTTGGTATCTCTATTGGCATGGGATATGGCGAGAACACTCAGGCGATGTTGATTACTCGTGGCCTCAACGAAGTCGCTCGTCTCTGCGCCGCTCACGGTTCAGATCCACTCAGCGCCGCTGGTCTTGCTGGAATGGGGGATCTTGTTGCTACATGTGGCTCTCCGCTTTCTCGTAACCGAACTTTTGGTGAACTACTAGGTAAGACGGGTTCCATGCAGATGGCCACTGCTCAAGGAGCCAAGACAGTCGAGGGTGTTGCATCATCGGGTGCGATAGTTGAAATTGCACACCGCGTAGGAGTTGAAGTTCCCGTGATTGAGGCCGTTGCAGATATTGTCAATGGATCACTCACCCCAGAGCAAGCGCTCACGCGCCTCATGGAGATCACAACTCAAGCAGAGAACTTCATTCGATGACGTTGCGCGTTGCAATTATCTGCGGTGGACGCAGTAGCGAACACGAGATTTCATGCACCTCTGCTGGTGGAGTTCTAAGCGCAATTGATCGCAACACATATGAACCGGTGATGATTGGAATCACCAAGTCAGGAAAATGGACATTAATCGCAGAAGGTTTTGATTTCTCGATCCACGATGGCGCACTTCCGGTGATTCCAGAAGATGGTGAACCTGTTTCGATTACCCCAGCGGGTTTCTTTCTCCAAGACAAACCACTCAATATCGATATTGTATTTCCGATTCTTCACGGTCCATACGGTGAAGATGGAACAATTCAAGGTCTACTAGAAATTGCTGATATTCCCTTTGTTGGATCAGGCGTATTAGCTTCAGCAGTTGCGATGGATAAATCCTTTGCGAAATCTATTTTCTCAGCATCTGGCATTCCAGTTGCCGAGGGTATTGTGATTCGAAAAAATGAGTGGGCCGAGAATAAGAGCGCGCTTACTGACGATGTCACAACGCTGGGCTATCCCGTCTTTGTAAAACCTGTTCGAGGTGGTTCAAGTCGTGGCACTACAAAAGTTTCTTCTCCGCAGCACCTAGATGCTGCAATTGCCGAAGCACATAGATTTGATCCAAAGGCGCTCGTTGAAAATGCTGTGATTGGTCGAGAGATAGAGTGCGCCGTCCTGGAAATTGATGGTGTTCCACAAGCGTCGGTGGTTGGCCAGATTGAGATTGATTCACACTTTGAATTTTATGATTTTGAGGCAAAGTACTTGCACGGAGCAACGAGCATCACACTTCCTGCACCAATTTCAGCCGCGACTACCCAAGAAATTCAACAGCAGGCTATCGCTGCCTTTATCTCACTTGGTTGTAGCGGTCTTGCACGGGTGGATTTCTTTCTGACTCCCAATGGTGAAGTAATCATTAATGAGCTCAACACAATGCCCGGATTTACTGCAACATCGGCCTATCCAAAGATGTGGGCAGCCAGCGGAGTTGCATATCAAGAAGTGATTTCACACCTACTAGCAAGCGCCTTACTTCGAAATAACGATGCGCTCGGAAATTAGTGGTGTGTGACTGGACAGGTAAGTGTTCGTGTAATTCCTGGAACAGCCTGCACTTTGGACAAAATCGTGCGACCGAGATCTTCCATAGAAGGAGATTCAGCGCGCATAATCACATCGTAAGGCCCGGTAACTCCTTCAGATAAAGTCACGCCGGCAATTGCGCCGATAGCAGTGGCGACAGATGATGCCTTGCCCACTTCAGTTTGAATCAAGATGTATACCTGAACTGACATCGCTGGCTCCCCTCGTTGCGCATGTACTTGGTGCGATTACCAAGTGCGATAACCAAAAGGTACATCATGATCTAGTCTTGGCGCTATGGTTTTCTCAGAGCAAGAGCTACTAGCACTCGTAGCCTCAATCTTTGATTCCAACGGGGACCCCAACGTACTTGTCGGTATTGGAGATGACGCCGCGGTTGTGAGGGGCTCTGCCCAACAGGTGATTACTACAGATGTAGCCGTAGAAGATGTGCACTTTAACAAGCGTTGGTCAAATGCCTTTGATATTGGACGCAAGGCAACTGCTGCCAATATCGCAGACATTCTGGCGATGGGTGCAACTCCGCAATACTTAGTTGTTGCGCTCACCCTCACCGGCGATGAGGGATTGGCCCGAGTGGAAGAACTCGCACGCGGAATTAAGAGCGAAGTAGATAAAACTGGGGCAATTGTCGTGGGTGGAGATATTGCTCGCGGTTCGGCTATCTCAATTGCTATCACCGCGACAGGAAGCGTGGAACGTGCAATCACTCGCTCGGGCGCACTCCCTGGAGAGAACATTTACATCTCGTCGCTGACTGGTTGGTCAGCTGCCGGACTACATCTTTTGACTCATGATGTAGAGCCACTACACGCAGTGCATTCGATGGCCTTAAATGAATTTCGCGCGCCAACCTT
>CANESA010000077.1 GCA_947440735.1 Candidatus Nanopelagicaceae bacterium | reverse complement strand
TGGGGGCCACGTTTTCTCCACTCCACTGGACAATTCCATAAGGGTGGACAACAAAATGGGGCCTTCCTTCAAATTACCGGTGAAGCATCATGCGACTTTGAAATTCCTGGAAGTAATTTTGGATTTAAGACTTTGGTGATGGCACAAGCTCTCGGTGATAATCGTGCCTTGGCGCAAAGAAAATTCCCGCTCCTACGTCTTCACCTTCAAGACCGCAGTGCGGGAATTACTCACATCTTAGAAGCGGCTAGATCTCTCTAGATTAATCCTCGCCACGTAACTTCTTCAGCGCATCTTCAAGAATCTTTGCACCTTCTGTATCTGTGCGACGCTCTTTCACATAAGCCAAGTGAGTCTTATATGGAACGTTGATGACAGCACTTGGTGGATTATTGCGATCGCGTCCTGCTGGAAGACCACACTTTGGGCAATCCCACTCTGCAGGAATGACTACAGTCTCTTCGACTGCAAATGATGGTCGGACTTCATGTCCCTTACCGCACCAGTATGAAACTGTTGCGCGCTCAATCTGATCTCCGCGCTCTGCCTCGCCCATTGGGCCGGCACCGACACGACTTCCACGAATAGCACTTGCCATCTTAAGTTATCCCTTCAATACGAGTGAGAGTGCGACAACTCCTGCAAACCAGAGACCGCCAACAACGATAGTGATGCGATCAAGGTTACGTTCCACAACTGATGAGCCGCCGTAGTTAGATGAGATGCCTCCGCCAAAGAGATCTGAAAGTCCTGCGCCTTTTCCTTTATGGAGAAGAACAAGAAGGATCATCGCAACGCTTGTGATGATCAGAAAGATCGATAGTCCAAGGGCCATGGCCGTACTCCTTACTTCGTAGAGGGGAAGGATACTAGATTCCGGCAGGTGAACCCCCCAGATCTATCAGCCCTCGCCGATGGAATTACTGCTGCTCTTGGGCGTAGAACTTAGCGATCTTAGCTAGTTCTTCCGGATCGAGGCTTGCTCCACCAATAAGTGCGCCATCAACATCTAACTGCTTCATGATCTCAACGATGTTGGAAGACTTCACAGAACCTCCGTATAGAACTCGCATTGCGGCAGCGATTTCGGGTGAACCAATGACACCAATCTCTTCACGAATTGCGGCACATACCTCTTGAGCATCTTCAGGCGTTGCAGTTTTTCCTGTACCGATTGCCCACACTGGTTCGTAGGCGATAACAATCTTCTTGAGTTCAGGCTTTGTAAAACCTTCAAGGCCAGCGCGAATTTGACGGATGACATGTGAGACATGAGCTCCGGATTCACGTATAGAAAGTTCTTCACCCACACAGAATATTGGTGTGAGCTCATTGGCAAGTGCTGCCTTAATTTTTTTATTCACGAGTGCGTCGTCTTCTTTATGAATTGCGCGACGTTCAGAGTGGCCGATCACAACAAAGGTGCATCCCAATTTCTTAAGCATTGAGCCTGAGATATCACCGGTGAAAGCACCACCAGCATCGGGTGAGAGATCTTGTGCGCCATATTGCAAGCGCAGACGATCTCCATCTACCAAAGTCTGAATTGAACGAATATCGGTGAAGGGAGGAATGATCGCGATATCTACTTCGTCGTAATCTTTATCCGATAACGAATACACGAGCTTCTGTGCAACTGCAATTGCTTCGAGATGATTAAGATTCATCTTCCAATTGCCTGCCATAAGTGGCTTACGCATTTTCTTCTCCTTGTATCGTTATCTGTTTAAAGTCATCTGTTGGCAAAGATTAGAGATCTAGTGCTAATAAACCTGGTAGCTCTTTACCTTCAAGGTATTCAAGAGAGGCTCCGCCACCTGTCGAAATATATCCGAAATCGCTATCAGCAAAGCCAAGGGCACGAACGGCAGCTGCCGAGTCACCTCCACCGACTACTGAGATCCCAGAGACCTCGGTGAGCGCTTGAGCGACAACTCGAGTTCCATGAGCGAAGTTCGGAAATTCAAAGACACCCATCGGACCATTCCAGAATACTGTCTTGCACTCTGCAATAGCCGCTGCGAAAACTTTTGCAGATTCTGGGCCAATATCTAGACCCATATGATCTGCAGGGATCCCGTCAGCTGACACGGTGATCGCCGGTGAATCACTTTTAAATTCTGCGGCAACGACAATGTCTGTCGGCAAAACGAGGCGAACACCAGATGCAGCAGCCTTTTCAATCAACTCTTTGACCGTTGGGATGAGATCACTTTCAACAAGTGACTTACCAATCTCTTTTCCTTGTGCGGCTAGGAAGGTAAAGACCATTCCCCCACCAATTGCCATCACATCGACCTTATTGAGAAGGTTTGAAATTACCCCGATCTTGTCAGAGACCTTGGCCCCTCCAAGAACAACACCGTAAGGACGAGCAGGATCAACGGTGAGTTTCTTTAATACTTCTACCTCTGCGCCAACAAGTGTTCCTGCGGCATGAGGGAGCAGTTTCGGCAGGTCATAAACGGAGGCATGCTTGCGGTGCACTGCACCGAAACCATCGCCTACGTAGAGATCTGCAAGTTTTGCTAACTCTTGCGCAAACTCTTGTCGCTCGCTTTCATCTTTTGATGTTTCGGCAGAGCTGTAGCGAATATTTTCTAGAAGAAGAATTTCACCTGACTTGAGAGCTTGAGCTGATGCTGTTACATCCGCACCAAGAAGAGATCCAACGAAGTGCACCGGTGAACCAAGAAGTTCTGCTAGCCGCGCAGCAACAGGAGCTAGCGAAAGTTCTGGCTTTGCTTCACCCTTTGGACGGCCCAAGTGAGCCGCAATTACAATGCTTGCACCAGCTGAGAGTAGGAACTTAATAGTCGGCAAAGAGGCTTTGATTCGCCCATCATCTGTGATGACTCCATCTTTCAATGGAACATTGAGATCACAGCGAAGAAAGACTCGCTTGCCGGCTACATCAAGTTCATGCAACAGCATTAGAGAGATTTACCTACAAGTCCGACAAGATCAACGAGGCGATTTGAATAGCCCCATTCATTGTCATACCAACCAACAATCTTTACTTGATTGCCAATCACCTTTGTAAGACCTGAATCGAAGATACATGATGATGGATCGGTAACGATATCTGAAGAGACGATTGGATCTTCTGTGTAAGAAAGGTATCCCTTAAGAGCACCATTAGCTGCTGCCTTCATCGCTGCATTGATCTCTGCAGCGGTTGCTTCCTTGGCAAGTTCAACGGTGAGATCAGTTGCAGATCCTGTTGGAACTGGAACGCGCATCGCATACCCATCAAGCTTTCCCTTGAGTTCTGGAAGAACGAGTGAGATCGCCTTAGCAGCGCCCGTTGACGTAGGAATCATATTTGTAGCCGCAGCACGCGCACGACGGAGATCCTTATGTGGAAAATCAAGGATTACCTGGTCATTTGTATATGCGTGGATCGTTGTCATCAGACCCTTAACAATTCCCCAGTTATCCTGAAGAACCTTTGCCATGGGAGCAAGGCAGTTAGTCGTACATGATGCATTCGAAATAACGTGGTGGTTTGCTGGATCGTACTTCTCATGGTTTACGCCCATGACGATCGTGATGTCTTCATCGCTTGCAGGTGCTGAAATGATTACCTTCTTAGCGCCAGCTGTGATGTGCTTCTTTGCATCGGCTGCCTTGGTGAAGTGTCCTGTCGATTCAATGACAATATCTGCACCCACTGCGCCCCATGGCAAATTTGCTGGATCGCGATCTGCAAAGACTTTCATCGTCTTGCCACCAACAGTAAGCGTGTCATCGGTATATGTAACTTCAAGACCTAGGCGGCCCAAAATTGAGTCGTACTTAAGGAGATGAGCAAGAGTTGCGTTATCAGTGAGATCGTTGATTGCAACGATATTGATATTTGGGTTGGTCAGGGCTGCGCGAAAGAAGTTACGGCCAATGCGTCCAAAACCATTAATTCCAACATTAATCATGAGTAAACCTTTTTCTATCTAGACCCAATAAAGGGAGTCGGCACACTATCTGCCACAGCGCTGGGGTCTTGGCTAACCTTATCAGGGGCCAACCCATTTCTATCGTTACTGAAAAATACTGCCCATCTCACCTGAGCGATACGCATGAATATTGTATTTCCTACAGGATTTCTACTTCAGATTTCTCATTCACTGAGAAGATCTGGAGAGAGTCCCGCTTCTGTATCTGGGATTCCAAGTTCTCCTGCGCGTTTATCTGCCATCGCTAACAATCGACGAATGCGTCCTGCAATTGCATCCTTTGTCATGGGTGGAGTTGCGAGTGAACCTAACTCTTCAAGACTTGCTTGGCCGTGGCTAATGCGAAGTTCGCCCGCCTCTTTCAAATGATCAGGAATTTCATCTCCGAGAATTTCCATTGC
>CANESA010000076.1 GCA_947440735.1 Candidatus Nanopelagicaceae bacterium | reverse complement strand
CGTATCACTTGGCTTTAAAACAACTGTATTTCCTGCAGCAATAGCTGGTGCCCACTTCCAGACAGCCATCATCATTGGGTAATTCCATGGAGTTACTTGCGCGCAGACACCGATTGGTTCGCGGCGGACAAATGAAGTCATCCCGCGCATATATTCACCGGCTGATTTACCTTCGAGGTTACGTGCAGCACCTGCGAAGAATCGAATCTGATCAACCATCGGTGGAACTTCCTCTGATGCCGTAAGACCCATTGGCTTTCCACAGTTCTCAGATTCGGTGGCAACAAATTCATCAGCTCGCGCTTCGATCGCATCAGCGATTTTAAGTAGTGCACGCTGGCGCTCAGAAGGAGTCGAATCTCTCCAACCCTCAAATGCGGCTGCAGCAGATTTCATCGCAAGGTCGACATCTGCGGCATTGGACTTTGGCGCGGTGGCAAAGGGTTGAGCGGTTGCTGGATTGATCAGAGTTGTTGTCTCACCCGATGTTGAATCAACTGACTTTCCATTGATGAAATTAGATAGCTTCTTCATGATTTACTCCTGCCCCTTTGTAGCTCGAGCGAGTTGATCGCCGTGGTCGTGAGGATGCTTTGTATATATAGTCACCCACGTTTCAACGGTGAATTTACCTCTCTCAGAGTGTTCTCCAAATTTTGCAAGATCTGATTCTTCAAGTCGCTTGATAACATCAAGTGAGCCAGCGCGCACCGCCGCAAAAACCGCAATCGAATTCTCAACTGGTGCATCCTTATATCCAAGTTTCTCGCACTCGGCCCACGCACCTTCGTCATATCCTTGAATAACTGAGCCATCAGGTTCTGCAACGAGGCGACGAAGTCTTGCGTAAGACTGCGCCTCTGAATCAGCCATGTGATGAATCACCTGTCGTGCAGACCAACCATTTTCATGGTGAACATCTAAGAGCTCGGGAGTTACTCCACGTGCAAGATTAAGAAAAAATTGGGTCGAACTGTCATAGGCAGCTGCTGCTTCACGGATATCCATGGTTGCGAGTCTACTTATTCTTTACCTTTTTCGGCAGCGGCCAATTGTCCGCATGCGCCATCGATTTCGCGGCCACGTGTATCTCGCACGGTGACCGGAACCCCATAACTCTCCAAAATTCGCACAAACTCGGCCTCATCTTCACGGCGGGAAGCGGTCCACTTAGAACCCGGGGTTGGGTTCAGTGGAATGAGGTTGACATGCGCGTTGCGACTTTTGAGTAGGCGACCCAACAGGTCAGAACGCCACGATTGATCGTTGATGTCGCGAATCAGTGCGTACTCAATTGAATATCTACGCCCTGTCTTCTTCTCATAGGCATCGGCTGCAGCTAATACTTCGCGCACATTGAAGCGATTATTAATTGGCACTAATGAGTTACGAAGTTCATCATCTGGAGTATGCAGTGAGACTGCAAGGGTGCAGTTAATGCCTTCATCCATCAGCTTTTCAATACCGTTGACTAAACCAACCGTCGATACAGTGACAGAGCGTGCGCTAATTCCTAAACCATCTGGATTGGGATCTGTGATGTTACGAAGGGTGCGCACTACTGGGTTGTAATTTGCAAGCGGCTCCCCCATTCCCATGAAGACGATATTTGAAAGTCGCGTCGGGCCGCCAGGAAGTTCGCCTTCTGCACAAGCACGTGCTGCCGCAACAATCTGTGCCGTGATCTCACCTGCTGTGAGGTTGCGAGTAAGACCTGCTTGTCCTGTAGCGCAGAAAGGACAATTCATTCCGCAACCAGCCTGTGAAGAGATGCAGACAGTGACGCGATCTGTGTAGCGCATCAATACAGACTCAACGAGAGTTCCATCGTGAAGCTTCCATAAATCTTTACGGGTCATTCCGCCATCTGTTGTTCGAGTGGTAACCAACTCAATGAGCTTTGGAGTTAACGCATCGGCAATCGCCTGACGTTGATCGGCAGGGATATCACTCCATTGTTCAGGAGAGTTCGATAAGTGTGAGAAGTAATGAGTTGCGACCTGTGAAGCGCGAAATGGTTGGAAACCAAGTTCTTTAGCCCACTCCTTACGTTCTGCTGGAGAGAGATCAGCTAAATGCTTAGGTGCTTTCTTCTTCTGTACTGGCTCGTCGAAAATTAATTTGATCTCGGTCATGAAAGTCGCTTCATGAGTTCAAGTGCCAGATAAAAGGCAGGGGCGGAAAAGATCGCTGAATCAATGCGATCAAGCATTCCCCCGTGTCCTGGAAGAATGGTGCCCATATCCTTGATGGACATATCACGCTTCATGGCGCTTTCAATAAGGTCTCCTGAAGTTGCAGTGAAGACGATGACTAAACCAGTAACGATTCCATACCGATAGTCGGTATCTAGAATGTAATGAAAGGTCAGTGCGCCACCAACCATGGTGCCAATGAGCGAGCCAATCAGACCTTCATAAGACTTCTTGGGGCTAATTGAAGGAGCTAATTGGTGCTTTCCAATGAGGACTCCCACCAAATAACCAAAGGTGTCATTGCAACCGATAATAAGTAAAAATGTCATCACTGCAGCAAGTCCATTGCTGGGGCGGGCGATCAAAATGATAAAGCCACCTAGAAGTGGCAAGTAGGTCAGAGCTAACGCTGTCGAAGAGGCGCGCTTGACGAAATTATCCGTTCCATGGCGCAGTGAGAGTAAAACAATTGCAGTGAATGAAGTTGCCGTTGCGATTACAAGTCCATTAATTCCAGCAAACCAGGTTGAAAGCGAGATTATGACCACCGCTACCGCCAAGGTGCGGAATGAGTTAACAAATCCAACAGAAGTCAGCGCTGTTGATAGTTCTTTTGTAGCTAATACAAGTGCAAATGAGAGTAAGAATGCAAAGGCGGTGCGTTCAAAGGCAAGAGATAGCCAAATGAGTGCCATCATACTTAGCCCCACGGCGATAGATGGAAAGAGTTTGCGACCTGCGCGAGCATTGACTGCTTCGTTAAATGAATGGAGATCGCTCACGAGAAGATTGTTGAACTCTAGACTTCTAGAAGTTCGGTCTCCTTGTGCTTAAGCAATTCATCAATTTTTGCAACATGGTCTGATGTTATCTTTTCAAGTTCTTTTTCTCCGCGGGCAATATCATCTTTCCCAATGTGACCATCTTTTTCTAGCTTTTCCATAGCTTCTTTAGCGCTACGACGAATATTGCGGATGGAAATCTTCGAATCTTCCGCCTTGGTCTTTGCAACCTTGATGTAATCCCTGCGACGCTCTTCTGTCAGCTGTGGGAAGTTAACGCGAATGACAACGCCATCTGTCTGCGGATTAACACCTAGATCAGAATCGCGTATCGCCTTTTCGATCGAAGACATCGCGCCTTTATCAAAGGGTGAGATCACTGCCATACGTGATTCAGGGACCTGAATCGAGGCGAGCTGAGAAAGCGCTGTATAGGTTCCGTAGTAATCAACCATGATCTTGTTAAACATTGCTGGGTGAGCACGGCCTGTACGAATAGCACCGAAGTCATCTTTAGCGACCTCGACCGCCTTATTCATCTTCGACTGCGCATCCGCTAAAAGCGTTGCTACATCTGCCATGGCTATTTCCGTCCCGTTCGTATATCTATCACGGTATCAACTCATCGCTTATGCGACGAGCGTTCCAATCTTTTCGCCACGGACTGCGCGGCCGATATTTCCTGCTGTCAGCAAATCAAAGACCACAATAGGAAGTGAGTTCTCGCGACAGAGGCTAAAAGCTGCTGCATCTGCAACAGCCAAAGACTTCTGAAGAACTTCATCGTAGGAAATAGTGTCGTACTTAGTCGCAGTTGAATCCTTGCGCGGATCGGCGTTGTAGACGCCATCGACTCCACTCTTTGCAAGAAGGAGCACTTCTGCACCCACTTCAAGTGCGCGCTGAGCTGCAACTGTATCTGTTGTAAAAAATGGCATTCCAGCACCAGCGCCGAAAATTACAACGCGACCCTTTTCAAGATGGCGAATTGCGCGGCGCGGCACATATGGTTCTGCAACTTGTCCCATAGTGATTGCGGTTTGGACGCGAGTATCAACGCCCTCTTTCTCAAGAAAATCTTGGAGTGCTAGGCAGTTCATTACTGTTCCGAGCATTCCCATGTAGTCAGCGCGTGAGCGCTCCATGCCACGTTCTGAAAGTTCAGCGCCTCTAAAGAAGTTACCACCACCGACGACAATGGCGATCTGAACACCTTCGCGCACTACTGCGTTAATTTGCTTTGCAACATCTGCAAGAACATCAGGATCAACACCAATGCCTTTTTCTCCACCGAAAACTTCTCCAGAAAGCTTAAGGAGCACCCGCCGATACGAACCTCTTGTACCGGGCATGAGGTGCTCCTTTCGCTTAAGTGAAACTTTATGCGTGAAGTCT
>CANESA010000075.1 GCA_947440735.1 Candidatus Nanopelagicaceae bacterium | reverse complement strand
TGCCAGATGACTTCGGCGGAGAGCTTTTGGTATGTCCTCGGCTGCATCTTCTTCGGAGCCTCTTACTTCCAAAAAGTGATCTACAAGAAGGCGTTGAGCGAAGCAAAGATCTAATTCTGCAAGGTAGAGGGGGCAGGGGACCGTGGTCTTCTGCCCTTTCTGCTCTGCAACAATTACACTTTCCGAATGGGAAATCTCGTTAGCGTTATCACGGCTATTCTCTCTCTCGCACTATCTCTTTACTTAGTTCGTAGTATTCGTGCGCTTCATCGTAAAGTTAATCGCAACGCTGATCGCGTGAGTAAAGAACTTTCAGGCCAAACAGGACGAATCAAAAGTGAATTGGCCGATGTCTATCATCAATTTGAAGCAATTGAGCAGCTCTTACCTTTACTCAAATTGACAGCGCCACTTCCTCCTTCACGCGGCTGGGCTGCGTCCCCTGATTTTCTTCTGACTCTTGCCCACATAACGAAGAGTCTTCGCCCACGTTTAACAGTTGAACTCGGCTCCGGAACTTCAACTTTAGTGCTCGCGAAATCTGGGGCAAAGAAGATCATCAGCCTCGATCATTCACCAGAATTCGGCGCGCAAACTCGCGCGATGCTTGTAGCGCACAAAGTTCGTGGAGTTGAGATCAGGATTCATGAATTAGAAAGTTATCCATCTGGTTACAAGTGGTATGCCAAATCAACTGTCAAGGGCTTGTCTAAGATCGATCTTTTAGTGATCGATGGACCTCCGAGTTCTACAAATCCAGATGCGCGTTACCCAGCGCTAGAACACTTGATTCCTTTGCTCTCGCCCAACGCAACAATCATTCTGGATGACGCCGACCGGGACGAGGAACATAAGTTGGCAGATGCAATTACAGCAGCACTTCCAAATCATGTCTTGACCATTCTCTCGCATGAAAAGGGAACGGCGGTAATCTCGCCACGAGCAGGAAAGTAGAAGTAGATGAACACCGTCTTCTTTGACCAGCCTGACGATGTAGTAATTAAGCATTTAGAGACGTTTTCACTTCAGATTCTTAGCCGTTATCCGATTGATGTGAAGTCAGCCGTTTCGATTAATTATGAGTACAACGCAACACTTAAAGTAGAGACAGCTGACGGGCAGTTATTCGCACTCCGCATCAATACAAATTCTCCCAGAACTCCTGAAAACTTAAGGGCCGAGATCGCCTTTGTTCGCCACTTGGCAGAAGATGGTCGCGTAAAGGTTCCTCATCCAATCGAAAATTGCGAAGGAAATTTCTATACCTCAATTCTTCATGAAGCCTCTGGACGAATGTTTCACTGTGTTCTGTACTCATGGATTCTTGGCGAAGAACTTGAAGATGAACCTGCTGATGTCCAGCTAAATGCGCTGGGTGCTGCGATGGCGACAATGCATGTTGCTGCAAAGGGTTTCAATTTACCCGAAGGATCATCCCTTCCTACATTTGATGATCCGCTCTGGTGGACGGAAGATTTTCTTCTGAGCGAGAAAAGCGTTTTGGATGCAGAAGCGAAAGATTTAATCTCGCGAGCACTTTCTGCGATCAAATCTGGAGTCGCTAAGTTTTATGCCAATGGGACGCCGATGCTGATACATGCCGATATGCACGGTGGAAATGCGCTCTGGTACGAAGATAGCCTCTCCGTCATTGATTTTGATGATTGCGGTTTTGGTTTCCCTCTGCAGGATCTTGCTACCGCGCTCTACTATCTGGATACGCCTGAACAGGACGCGGCATTTAAAAAAGGCTATGCGTCTATTGCTCCCGTCCCAGAGTGTTCCGAGAAGGAGATGAAGATGCTCTTCTTGCAACGCCGAATAGTTCTTCTGAACTATCTATACGAGACTTCAAACCTAGAACATCGATCAATGATCCCGGAGTATCAAGAAGAGACGCTACGCAGGATAAAGAATTTCCTAGTTGAGTAGGGCATTCCCCTACAGCCGTCAATAATGTAGGCTCATTCGAAAGCCACTTATTCACTATCTAAGGAATTTTGATGCCACATGATCTCGAACATCTGAGAAGTATTTTCACCTCTGCTTTAGCGGCGGACTGTCTCGATGAATTGGGATATGGAAAGCAAGTTCTTGGTGAGGATATTCATATGCTCTCAGGCGAAGGCGTGATGCTGGGTTATGCGTTTCCAGTGCAGATAGAAGTTGTGGATTCATTTCCAGAAGTTCCATATGTGGGTTTACTCAAGACCATTGATGCAATTCAAAAAGATCAGATTTATGTAGCCCCTATTGGTCGCACCGGTAAAGCTGCTCTCTGGGGAGAGTTACTTTCGACCGCGTGCAATTTCAAGGGCGTTGCCGGTTTTCTGGCTGATGGTCCCTCTCGCGATCTAGGACGTACTCGCGCTATAGGATTTAAGATGTTTGGAACGGGCTCGCTACCGGTCAATATCAATGGCCGCTACGAGGTAGTTGCTCACAACGTCGCTGGTGTCATCGATGGCGTGACAATAAGTCCCGGTGATCTCATCGTTGGAGATGTTGATGGTGTAACAATTGTGCCCGTTGCAGCAATCGATAAGGTCGTTGAGAAGGTAATTGAGAAGAACTCAGGGGAATCTAATTTTCGAAAGGCAGTCAGAGAAGGTATGGCTCCATCAGAAGCTTTTGCTAAATTTGGAGTTCTCTAACTTCTTTACCGCAGCCAACCATTTTTTAATTTAGTCACTGCTTACCTCTGCCAGATTTCCAGTGAAAGCGTCCAGTCCGATCATGGGGCGGGGCACCTTAAAGAACTGCAGCGTCTTGATATTTGGCGTAGTCGGTCCATCAAGATCGAGCGGAAAGATCTGACCGTAACGTCCAGCAAATCCTGACTTAAATAGCAGTGGTGAACGAACATGAACGATGGTGCATTTATCTAAGTCAATCCCCGCAACCTCATATCCAGCAGGATCGAATGTCGGTGTTGCACTCTCTGAAACCAAAATTTGGACCTTGTTTGCACTTTGCAGAAGTATCCAACGACCGATTGAGACTACTTGGCCAGTCATTACTGGTCCTGTGAGGACCACCGGTTTATGCCCTCTATTGAGAAGTTTTGCGTGAACCGATACTGGATTGCCCCAACGTGGATCGATGGTGAATCCCAATGAGAGCGAAACTTCATCACCTATTGAATGTGCGAAAGCCACTTCAACTGCAGGTGCATCCACGACGGTACATGCACTGGGAATGTCGCCCCGGTGATTAACAAGGGATGCAACTACGCGTGAGTCATCGCCAGTAGAGCCACCAGAGGGTGCATCAGAGGATTGAGCAATTATTTGCATCTTTCCTTTATAACCCGTGATTGCAGAATCAATCGCATCATCTACGGAGTAGAGAGTGGCCTGAAACTCTCTATGGATTTTCCAAAGGGCAGTGCGGATTATATCCGCACATTGATTGGCCCGCTCATCGTTGCCTGAGTGAACTACGGTGATACCGAATCCAACTTCGGTCACATCGATCCATGGTTGGACGGGAAAGAGTGAGATATCCAAGATCTCGTCATCTATGAGCGAATCGGCTAATTCACGGATCTGTAAAAGTGGTTGGTCGCTAGTGCCCATAGTTTCGGCGGGAATTATCATGTTGAGCTTCTTCAGCGTGGTGCCTAAATCGCGATTGTTTGTAAGTAACTGGTTCATTAAATCGGCAGCGCGTCGACCTGTATCGCCTTGATCAATGTGAGGGTAGGTCCGGAATCCAATGAGGGCGTTGGAAGCGGCGACAATACGGCGCGACGGATTTCCATGAAGATCGTGTGTCACAACGATTGGGACATCTGGTCCAAGAATCTCGCGAGCGAATTCAGTGATCTGCGCGTCGGTGTGATCATCACTTTCGTTGATGAGCGCACCGTGGAGGTTGAGAATGAGTCCATCCAACGCACCAGCTGAATTAATTTCTCGCTTCAAGATAGCTTTCATCTTGGCTAACTCTGCATCAAGGAATACTCCACCAGACATAGCCCAAGCTCGCATGAGTGGAACAGCTTCAAAGCCATGTGTGTGAAGTCGTTCCAGACTTCCTGCAACTTCGATGTTCATTCCTTGAGATTGTGTAACGACGTCAGCGCCAAGCCAGATCCCTTGAAGTTCAAAATCTTGCATTGTGCTCTGATTGGCCGAGAATGTATTTGTCTCTTGAATGATGCTTGCAACGCCCACTCGCTTAGCCATGCTAGAAAGATACTTGTTACCACCCCTCATGACCATATGTTCAGATACTTCTATTACCTGATCGCCAGGGCTACTATTTCTGGGTATTCATAATTCAGAGGAGTGATGATGGCAAGTCCAAAGATGCGTGTAGCTGTAGGTCAACATCCAGGAAATGACCAGGAGTATTTAGATTTTGCCTTGCAATTAGGTTG
>CANESA010000074.1 GCA_947440735.1 Candidatus Nanopelagicaceae bacterium | reverse complement strand
CCCTTAAGAAGATGAATGTGAATTCGATCTTTATCTACATCCTCTGTGGCATTTTGCTTTGGTATGGCCTCTATCGCACCGGCGTGCACCCAACCTTGGCAGGAGTGATTTTGGGTCTTCTCACACCTTCGAAAGAGAAGGCAGATAGTGATCTTGAGGATATCGACGACGGATCAATCTCATACATTGAATACTTAGAGGCGAAATTGCATCCTTATTCATCGCTGCTCATTGTTCCAATTTTCGCAATGGCAAATACTGGCGTTGTCATCACCGAGGAATCCTTGTCAGCGGCAACCTCTTCGGTAATTGCTTGGGGAATTTTTGTAGGCCTAGTAATCGGAAAACCTCTAGGTGTGTTGGTCGCAGCTCTTGCCGCAGCAAAGGCGCGAATTGCTCAACTTCCTGAGGATGCATCTATCGGAAAGCTCGCCGCAACCGGAAGCGCGGCTGGAATTGGATTTACCGTTGCTCTATTTATTGCAGATTTGGCCTTTGATAATCAAGAGCTACAGAACATCGCTGTAGTTGCAGTAATTGCAGCATCTGTAGTGAGCGCGCTCTTAAGCTCGCTCATATTTACAATTTATCGATCCAGCCCCAGACAGAAGTAGCGCCTGAGTGGCCAACTAGGAAGATCACTACAAGACTTACCAGGCTTGAAATTACAAGGGCGACAGATGTAAGCCGTCTAAGCGCGACGTTACCGATTGAAGAACCTGCTCGATCCATTCTCCATCGTAGATAGATAAGAACGACCATGGGTAGCGTGACTAACGGTGCAATCTCACCTAGTTCTGCATGCTTTTCAACGTTCTTGTCGAGAATCTCAGCAAACGCTTCCCCGCTCATCTTGGCAAGAAAAACACTCGCCTGCGCAACTAGAGCGAGGATGAGAATCAACTTGCCGTGGCGACGAGAGAAGCTAGGAAGGTATGACATCACTAGAGCACCAATTGCGACGAGCGGAACAAGGACTACCGCAGAATGCACGAGTAGCGGATGTAAAGGTAATCCCGCGAGCATGCCGAAAGGTTCAGATGCAATGAACATGTCTAGATATTAATCCAGGAAGAAATCTAGGAGGAAGTCTTTAGTCCCAGGAACAACTGAATACTTCTCAAGATCTGTGATTCCGACGCTAGCAAGAACTTCATCATCTACATAGAAGTTTCCTGAGTGTTCCTTGGAGTCACGATTTAAAATGACATAGGCAGCATCTGAGAGAATCTCAGGAGTTCTACAAGCAGCAGTATCGATACCCGGAATCATCTGAAGCGCCGCGGTATCAATTGCCGTACGGGGCCACAAAGCATTTACGGCAATCCCATCGCGCTTGAATTCTTCAGCCATGCCAAGGACGCACATCGACATTCCGTACTTTGCCATTGTGTAGGCAACGTGATTTTTAAACCACTTTGCCTTCATCGAAAGTGGAGGTGACAAGGTCAAGATGTGTGGATTTCTTCCAGCCTTGGCGCTCTCCTTAAGGTGTGGAAGCGCAGCCTGTGAAGTAAGGAATGTGCCGCGCACATTCACATCAAACATCAAATCAAAACGTTTTGCTGGAGTGGCCAAGGTTGGCGTGAGGTTGATAGCGCTTGCATTGTTAATCAAAATGTCGATGCCACCAAATTCTGCAGCAGTCTTTTCGATAGCTGCTGCGATCTGCTCTTCATCGCGAATATCGCATTGGATAGGTAGGGCTACTCCCCCAGCTGCTTCAATCTCTTTAGCGGCGGTAAAAATCGTGCCGGGTAGCTTTGGATTTGGATCAGCTGTCTTTGCCGCGATTGCGACCGATGCACCATCTGCGGCAGCACGGAGTGCAATCGCAAGTCCGATACCTCGAGATCCACCGGTGATAAAAATTCTTTTGCCTGAGAGGTTTCCTGAGATTGTCATTACTTTGCACCCTTTTCTTTATCAGCAGCTTTTTTTGCCATGAAATTCATAAATGCTTCCATCGCTTCATCAGATGTCAGCGCCATCGCGAAGAGCTCGAACTCTGCCTTCATAACCGCGGCAACAGCATCATGTTTACTTGCCTTAATGAGCGCCTTGGTATTGATGATCGCAGTGGGAGGTTGCGCAGCAATCTGCTGAGCAATCTTGAGCGCAGTGGAATAAGAATCTTTAGATATCTCAGCCACGAGCCCCATCTCTTGCGCACTCTCTGCCGAGAATGATTCTCCCGTCATAAATATCTTAGCCGCGCGCTGATACCCAACTAGCGCAGGAAAGAGAAGACTGGATCCAGCTTCAGGTACTAATCCGAGTGAGACAAATGGCATTGAAAAACTGGTCAGTGGATCGGCGACAACAACATCACAGTGCAGCAGCATCGTGGTTCCGACTCCGATTGCATTTCCCTTCACCGCAGCAAGAAGTGGCTTTGGAAACTCCAAGATTGCATCTAAAAATAGTTTGACCGTGGAGTCTTCAGATGTCGGAGGTAGCTCTAAAAAATCTTTAATGTCATTGCCCGCGGTGAAGTGATCACCTTCACTCGTCAAGATCACAGTTCTGACGGCAAAGTCGCCAGCGGCCTCGTTGAGGCTTCGGGCTAGGTCGGCATACATATCCCGGGTCAGCGCATTCATCTTCTCTGGACGATTGAGAGAGATCGTCAGAACGCCATCTAGGCGTGTGGTGGTGATGTTACTCATGGGTAGAGGTTACTACGCAATAGGTGATAAAAAAAGGAGCACACTAGGGACACAACCGACCAGAGAGGACGGTTACCGCTAGATGCTTACTCACATAACAATCGCTTCACGTGATCTCACACCTTTTGAGCAGTTAATCCTTAGCCATCTCTGTCAAGGCAAGTCCAATGTCGCTATCGCAAAAGAGACTTCACATACCGAGAAGGTAATTGAAAATACTGTCAGCCGCTCAGCCCGCGTCTTTGGAATCAAGGCTGATGAAGATATCAATGTGCGAGTTCTTCTAGCCCTAGCCTTTAGAGCGCATTACGGCGATGCCGCCTTTGATCGTCTTGATGTTACATGCACGCATCACGAGGTTGATGGTGACGGGATTTCTCTCTGTAGTCTCCATATCCATTAATGACTATCCGCGAAAAATTAAAAAACGCCCGGTCTGCGTAAGCAGGCCGGGCGTTTTTATTACCGAGAGAGTGTGTTTTTAGCGATCCAGAGTTCCAGCGATGAAGGCCTCAGTCTTGTCATGAGCCTGCTCATCTGTGTATTGAACAGGTGGGGTCTTCATGAAGTATGACGATGGTGAAAGTAGCGCTCCACCAATCTTGCGATCCATACCGATCTTGGCACAACGAAGTGCATCAATGATGACGCCAGCTGAGTTTGGTGAATCCCATACTTCGAGCTTGTACTCAAGGTTCAAAGGAACGTCACCGAATGCGCGTCCTTCAAGACGAACATATGCCCACTTGCGATCATCGAGCCATGGGATGTAATCAGAAGGTCCGATGTGAACATTCTTTGCACCCATATCGTGATCGAGCTGTGATGTCACAGAGTTTGTCTTTGAGATCTTCTTTGACTCAAGGCGATCGCGCTCGAGCATATTCTTAAAGTCCATATTTCCACCAACATTGAGCTGGTAGGTGCGCTCTAAGAAGACGCCGCGATCTTGAAATAACTTGGCCATAATGCGGTGAGTAATTGTGGCACCGACCTGGCTCTTGATGTCATCGCCAACGATAGGAAGGCCAGCATCTTCAAATTTCTTCGCCCAGACAGGATCTGATGCGATAAATACTGGAAGTGCGTTTACGAAAGCACAACCGGCATCAAGTGCGCACTGTGCATAGAACTTCGCAGCTACTTCTGATCCCACAGGGAGGTAGCAGATAAGTACATCTACTTGCTCTTCCTTGAGGACAGCAACGACATTAACAGCTGCTGCTGTTGATTCTGTGATTGTTTCGCGATAGTAGCGACCAAGACCATCGTGAGTAACTCCACGAAGAACCTCGACGCCAGTCTTTGCGACATCGCTAAATTTAATTGTGTTGTTCTCGCTCGCCCAAATTGCGTCAGCAAGATCAAGTCCGACCTTCTTCGAGTCAACATCAAAAGCCGCTACGAATTTGACGTTACTGATGTGGTAAGCGCCTACAGTTGCATGCATGAGACCTGGGATCTCTTGATCTGCAGCCGCATCCTTGTAATAGGTAACACCTTGAACCAATGAGTTGGCGCAGTTTCCTACTCCAACGATGGCAACTCGGATGTCGCCTTTTCCTGTTGTGATTTTCACTCTATTTCCTCTCGGTTTTGATCATGTCTTCAAGCCATGCAACTTCACGCATGGCCGATTCCAACGAATGGCGGCGCCACTCTTCTAGATACTTATCGATACCTGAAGGCGAGCGCTCGAGTTCTACTCGAAGCATTTCTGCCTTCTCTTGAAGTCGACGGTGACGCCCTT
>CANESA010000073.1 GCA_947440735.1 Candidatus Nanopelagicaceae bacterium | reverse complement strand
CGATATTCAAATTAAGGTTGCACAAGGAGCTAAGCCTGGTGAAGGTGGACAGCTTCCTGGAAACAAGGTCTATCCGTGGATCGCAACTGTTCGCTATTCCACTCCTGGCGTTGGTCTGATTTCACCTCCTCCTCATCATGATATTTACTCCATTGAAGATCTAGCCCAGCTGATCCACGATCTTAAGAATGCAAATAAGAATGCACGTATCCACGTCAAGCTTGTGGCAGAAGTGGGTGTCGGAACTGTCGCAGCTGGAGTATCAAAGGCACATGCCGATGTTGTTCTGATCTCTGGTCATGATGGTGGAACTGGTGCATCACCACTTACTTCACTCAAGCATGCAGGCGCACCATGGGAGCTTGGCTTAGCCGAGACTCAGCAGACACTTCTTCTTAACGGTCTTCGCGATCGCATCGTTGTGCAGACAGATGGACAACTCAAGACTGGTCGAGATGTAGTCATCGCAGCGCTCTTGGGCGCCGAAGAATACGGTTTTGCTACCGCTCCACTTGTTGTCTCAGGTTGCGTCATGATGCGCGTCTGTCACCTAGATACCTGTCCAGTAGGCGTTGCGACACAGAACCCAGAACTACGAAAGAAATTTACCGGTAAGCCAGAGTTTGTTGAGACCTTCTTTGAATATATTGCAGAAGAAGTTCGCGAAATCCTTGCATCCCTTGGATTCAAGACCTTGCAGGAAGCTATCGGTCACGTGGAGTATCTCAATACTCACCGAGCAGTAGCACATTGGAAGACAAGCGGGCTAGATCTCACTCCACTACTTGCCCGTCCGGATGTCGAAAGTTCCCTCTTTCAAACGACAACACAAGATCACGGTCTTGTGCACGCACTTGACAATCTTCTTATTGAAAAGGCACAGGCAGCACTTACCTCTGGTGCCAAAGTTTCCATCGAATCAGCTGTACGTAACGTCAACCGCACAGTGGGCACGATGCTCGGTGCCGAGATCACTCGTAACTTCGGGGGAGTCGGACTTCCTGCAGATACCGTTCACGTGGTCCTTCGCGGTTCAGCCGGTCAATCACTCGGTGCATTTATTCCATCAGGTCTCACACTCAAGCTCTTTGGTGACTCTAATGATTACGTTGGAAAGGGTTTATCTGGTGGCCGAATCATCGTTCGCCCAGATGAGAATGCAACTTTCGATTCAGAAGAGAATGTGATCGCAGGAAACGTTATTGGTTATGGTGCAACATCAGGTGATCTCTTCCTTCGCGGAGTAGTTGGAGAACGTTTCTGCGTTCGAAACTCAGGAGCTACCGCTGTTGTCGAAGGCATCGGCGATCATGGCTGTGAATACATGACGGGTGGAACTGTTGTAGTTCTCGGTCGCACTGGACGTAACTTCGCCGCTGGTATGTCTGGCGGCCGTGCATTCGTTCTCGATCTCAATGCAGATCTAGTTAATACCGATATGGTCGATGTTGTGGCTGTCCCTGCCGACCAAAAGGAAGTACTGAAGTCGATTGTGACGTCTTTCTTCAACGAAACTGATTCTCACGTTGCTGGCAATCTACTTCTCGATTGGGAGAGTTCATTAAATCGATTCTCACTTGTCATGCCTCGCGACTATGCCCGTGTGCTTGCCGCAATGGAGAAGGCGACTCGTGAAGGTCTTCCAGTAGATCAATATGTCATGGAGGTCGCAGCACATGGCTGATCCCAGAGGGTTCATGACCACACCACGTGAGACGCCCAAGCGTCGTCCAGTTGATGTGCGTATTAAGGATTGGCGCGAGGTGTACGAGCCTCAAAGTATGGAACATCTGCAGAAGCAAGCTGGGCGCTGCATGGATTGCGGTATTCCTTTCTGTCACTCAGGCTGCCCACTTGGAAATCTGATCCCTGAGTGGAATGACCTCATCCACCGAGGCGATACAACAGAAGCGATCGCACGTTTGCATGCAACAAATAATTTTCCTGAGTTCACCGGTCGTCTCTGCCCGGCACCGTGTGAAACTGCATGTGTAGTCGCAATTAATGCCGAAGCTGTCACGATCAAGCAGGTTGAACTTCGTACCATCGAAGAAGCTTTTGGATCAGGTGATGTGAAGCCACTCGCACCAGATCGCCTTACTGGAAAGACAGTTGCAGTCATCGGTTCTGGTCCTGCAGGTCTAGCCGTTGCCCAACAACTCACCCGTGCTGGCCATACCGTTGTTGTATATGAGCGTGCAGATAAGATCGGCGGACTTCTTCGCTACGGAATTCCTGAATTTAAAATGGAGAAGAACATCATTGATCGTCGCCTTACTCAGATGGAGAAGGAAGGCACACGTTTTCGTACAGGCATAAATGTCGGCGTCGATATCACAGGATCTGAGTTGCGCCAAAAGTACGATGCTGTTGTTCTGGCTTTAGGTGCGACCCAGTGGAGAGATCTTCCAATCAAAGGGCGCGAAAATAAAGGCATCTATCAAGCTATGGAGTTCTTACCGTGGGGAAATAAGCAAGCTCTAGGTGAAGTCACAAATCCTGAGATCAATGTTGCAGGTAAGCATGTCATCATCTTGGGCGGTGGAGATACCGGTGCAGATTGTCTTGGTACTTCAGTACGTCAAGGCGCAGCAAGTGTTACCCAACTTGAAATCATGCCACGTCCTACAGATGAGCGCCCTGGATCGCAGCCTTGGCCCATGTACCCAATGATTTACAGAGTATCTAGTGCACATGAAGAACTTGATCAGCGAGTCTTTTCTGTCAGCACAGAAGAATTTATCGGTGATGGCAATGGAAATCTCAAAGCGCTAAAACTCGTTGAGACGCAGATGGTGAATGGAAAATTTGAACCTATTCCAGGTTCAGAGCGTGAGATACCTGCAGATTTTGCCTTCCTTGCAATGGGATTTACAGGAACTGAAAGCACCCCACTCTTTGATCAACTCGAAGTTGAACTCGATGATCGCACCAATGTGAAGCGCGATGATTCTTATCAAAGTACATCAGAGGGAGTCTTTGTCGCGGGAGATGCCGGACGTGGTCAATCATTGATCGTATGGGCAATTGCTGAAGGACGAAGTGCAGCCGCCGCGGTTGATCTCTATCTTGAAGGCGATACTCAACTTCCTGCACCGATTGCACCAACTGCTCGGCCGTTGATGGTCTAATCCAACAACTCACCACAATCCAAACTCGTTAATAATCGATAAAGATAGGTAAGGTAAGAACATGCGCCGCGCGAAAATTGTTTGCACACTTGGACCTGCAGTTGAGTCACCAGAAAAGGTGCGCGAACTCATTGCAGCCGGAATGAATATGGCTCGTCTTAACCTCTCTCACGGTAGTTATGAAGAGCATCAAAGTCGACTGGATCAAGTCCGTGCAGCTGCCGCCGAGGCTGGTGTGCCGATCGCTATCTTGGTTGATCTGCAAGGGCCAAAGATTCGATTAGCTCGCTTTAAAGATGGTCCGCATGATCTCGCTCGTGGAGATATTTTCACAATCACGACAGATGATGTTGAAGGAACGAAAGAGCGCGTTGGAACTACATATAAAGGTTTACCTGGAGATTGCAAGGCAGGAGATCGCATCCTGATCGATGATGGAAAAGTGACAGTTGAAGTGACCGAAGTCAAAGGAAACGATGTCATCACTCAGGTGATTGAGCCAGGAGCTGTGAGCAACAATAAGGGAATTAACCTTCCGGGCGTTGCTGTCTCTGTACCAGCGCTCTCTGAAAAAGATATAGACGACCTCCGATGGGGACTTCGAGCGGGGGCAGATTTTATTGCTCTCTCATTTGTCCGAAATGCTGATGACATCAAGGATGTTCATCGCATCATGGATGAAGAAGGAATTCGAGTTCCGGTCATCGCAAAGATTGAGAAGCCACAAGCTGTCGATAATCTTGTGAGTATCGTTGATGCCTTTGACGCCATCATGGTGGCACGAGGCGACCTTGGAGTGGAGCTTCCTATTGAAGATGTTCCACTGGTTCAAAAGCGTTGCGTGGAGTTAGCTCGTGATGCGGCCAAGCCCGTCATTGTTGCCACACAGATGCTTGACTCGATGATTACAAATTCACGCCCCACTCGTGCAGAAGCTACAGACTGTGCCAACGCGGTACTTGATGGCGCAGATGCGCTGATGCTCTCTGGTGAGACCAGCGTGGGTGAATTTGCCATAGAAGCGGTTCAGACCATGTCTCGCATCATTCAACGAACAGAAGAAGGTGGACTCGAAAGAATTCGTCCACTCAAGCATGAGCCACGAACTAAGGGCGGAGCAATCACAAAAGCTGCAGTTGAAGTAGGAGCGATCGTAGGAGCAAAATTCCTCGTTGCCTTTACTCAAAGCGGTGATTCAGCCCGACGCATGTCGCGCCTTCGCTCACCTATTCCAATTTTGGCACTTACTCCAGATCACGGAACGTATAACCGTCTTGCACTTTCGTGGG
>CANESA010000072.1 GCA_947440735.1 Candidatus Nanopelagicaceae bacterium | reverse complement strand
TAAACGCTTTTCAAACATTGCAACGGTGGGATTATGGAATCGACCGTAAAGATAGTGATCTACTTCGTCGGTAAATGAATCAACGGCTTCCTCAGCAGATGAATATGTAAATCCGCTAGTGAGGTAGAGCGCTTCTGCCGTCTCGCCAAAACCAGAACGTGCAAGACCGGCACGGACAGCAGCCGTTTGGGGATTAACTTCCCAATCCGGCTCTTGTCGCTCATTACGAGGCTGATAGCCCCAGACCTCTTTGCTCATGGCGAGATCTTAATCTGCGCAGGGTATATTCCCTACATGCACGCTCAAACAATTGGACTCTCAGTCCAAGACCTCAGCAAGAAATACGATTCTCGTTTTGCTGTCTCACATGCCAATTTCGAAGTCCCCCTAGGGAGCATCTGTGGCTTCGTCGGCCCTAATGGCGCTGGTAAGACCACAACAATTCGAATGTTGCTTGGCTTGATCTCACCGACTGGTGGCACCGGACAGATCTTGGGTCATTCAATTAGCGACCCAGATGAGTACCTCAAACATGTGGGTGCGATGATCGAAGGTCCTGCCTTCTATCCAGCTCTGTCGGGTGCTGAAAATCTTCACGTATTAGCAACTCTCGGAGGATTTAGCCACGAAAAAGTAGCAGAAGTTCTAAAAACTGTGGGACTTGCAGATCGTGCACAATCGAAATTCAAAACATATTCACTTGGAATGAAGCAACGATTAGGAATTGCAGCAGCTTTATTGCCAGATCCAAAAATCTTAATTCTTGATGAACCAACTAACGGGCTTGATCCTGAAGGTATTCAAGAGATTCGCGATCTGTTGCGCGGGCTTGCAGATAAAGGCACCACCGTTTTCGTCTCATCACATTTACTCTCAGAGCTAGAAATCATCAGTGATTACATCGTGATGCTGCGTAAAGGTGAAGTTGTCTTTGCCGGTCCTATCCAGCAACTCTTTGAAGCACAACAGCCATTTATGCTGGTCCGTGCTGAAAATGCTAACGATCTAGATAAAATCGTTGCAATCGCAGTTGCTGATGGACACAAGGCGCATATTCAATCTGGTGTTGCTCACATTGAGGGACCAGCCGATTGGGCAGGCGTGCTCAATAAGAAGGCTTTCGAGGCGGGAATAGTTCTCACCCAACTATCGCCACAGCTACCTAACCTTGAAGAGACATTCTTTGAAATGACAGGAGATAAGAAATGATTCGTGTCGTGAGAGCCGAATGGCGCAAACTACGTAGACCGACGCTATTTCTTGGAACTATTGGAGCTGCACTCTTCTTCACCGGCCTCTTCACCTCTTTGCTCTACCTACTTATTGACTCTCCTCGTGGAAATTCAGATCCTGCAAACCCAATTTCTCGCGAGATGCTCTCATCCTTTGGCGGATCGGTCATTGGCTTATCAAACGTCGGAAGCCTTCTCGGCATCATCGCCTACTGTGTTTTTGCCGCGCAAACTGCGCAGGAGTACACATATGGAACATTACGTAATCTTTTAGTTCGCCAACCTGGCCGCTTGCGTCTTCTGGCTGGCAAATTAATTTCGATGAAGCTATTTGCTCTTGTGATGGTTTTAATCTCTGGAATTCTTTCAGTTGCTCTCGCATACTTCCTAGCACCTGGGGCAGATGTTGAGCGCACTCTTTGGTTTAGCGCTGACGGTTGGTCTCAGATAAGCCACACATTTGTTAACGTAGCAATTTCTGTTGTGGGATTTGGAATTCTCGGAATGATCATGGGTCTCTTACTTCGTTCGCCGATTACTTCAATTTCAATTGGCGTTTTATGGATGCTCATCATCGAAACCTTGCTCGGTGCGGTTAAGAGTTCAACACTCAACTGGCTTCCAGGAAATCAATTAAATGTCATCGCGATGGGTGGCACACCACAAGTGAGTTACTCGCATGGAATGACGATGGCTGCTATTTACATTGGAGTCGGCGCACTTGTTGCCTCCGTACTCTTCTCCCGAAGAGATGTAGCAAACTAAGATATGACACACGCACTCGTAGAAGTGCGCTCTGCGGTGCGCCAACACTTAGCCACGCTCTCTGCAGGTGATCGAATTCTTGTTGCAGTCTCTGGTGGTGCTGATTCACTAGCTCTTGCAGGTGCTCTGCTTGTTGAAAGTAAAGAGTTATTAATTTCTTGCATTGGCGTCACTATCGATCATCAACTCCAAGATGGCTCTGATATTCAGGCACGTAAAGTTATCAATCAGTTAGAGCGAATTGGATTCAGCGAGGTTATTTCTCAAGAAGTAACTGTTGATCAGAGCTCTGGACTTGAATCAGGTGCACGAGATGCTCGATATGTAGCGCTGCACGCAATCGCAAATCAGCGAGGTGCAATTCAGATTTACCTCGGACACACTCGCGATGATCAAGCAGAGAGCGTTCTCTTAGGTTTAGCACGAGGATCTGGTGCGCGATCACTTTCTGGAATGGCTGCAGTCAATGGAAAAATCATTCGACCTTTACTGTCGGTCACACGAGAAGTTACCGAGCAAGCCTGTAAAGATCTTGGCTTAGATGCATGGAGTGATCCACATAATTTCAACGCAGAATTTTCACGCGTTCGAGTGCGCACTCAAGTACTTCCGGTCATGGAGAAAGAGATTGGGCCAGGCATCGCAGAAGCTCTTGCTCGCACAGCATCTCTTCTGCGCGATGATGCTGATGCCCTGGATGAGCTCACAGATCGCACAGCACAGGGCCACGATTTGGCATCCCTTGAGATTGAATTTCTCGCAGGGCTGCCCAAAGCGATCCGCACTCGTCTGATTCGCAGGGCGATCTACGCTCAAGGTGCTCCGATGGGCTCAGTGACAGCAGACCACGTGAGCGCAGTTGAGGCGCTGGTCACCTCTTGGCACGGTCAAGGCGAGATCAGCCTTCCAGGCGGTGTGAAGGTTGCCCGGATATCGGGCAGACTTTCGGCCTACGCCCGCAGCTAGCCTTATCGCTAGCCCATTCGAAGGAGCCCCACCCGGTGGATCTACAAGCAGTCGGTACCGATGTCGAACGCGTTATTGCAACAGAAGAACAACTATCTTCGCGAATCGCAGAAATGGCTGCGCAAATTGATAAAGATTACGCGGGAAAAGATTTACTTCTTGTTGGTGTTCTTAAAGGCGCAGTAATGGCGATGGCGGATCTGACTCGCGCGATGCAACGTCACGTCGAAATGGATTGGATGGCCGTTTCTTCTTACGGTTCGGGTACAAAATCAAGCGGTGTTGTTCGTATTCTTAAAGATCTTGACCGAGATATCACCGGTCGAAACATTTTGATTGTTGAAGACATTGTTGATTCTGGTTTAACACTTTCATGGCTTCGTGCAAATCTTGTCTCACGCGGTGCGGGCACAGTTGAGATTCTTACAATCTTGCGTAAGCCAGAGGCAGCCAAAGTTGAAGTAGATGTTAAGTACGTGGGCTTTGATATTCCTAAGGACTTTGTCGTCGGCTACGGCCTAGATTTTGATGAGAAGTATCGCAACCTCGACTTTATCGGTGTGCTTGCAAAGCACATGTACGAATAAGAAGAATCTATGAAGTCAAAAATTAAGAAGCAGGCAGCGAAGAAGAAGAAACCTTCGACGACCCCACAAGTTCCGCAATCTCGATTGAAGCGTTTGATGCGCGGTCCACTTTTCTGGATCATCGTTGCGATCGTTGCAGTTTCAGTCTTTGGTCAGATTTCTGGTGCCGGTAATCGTTACGAGACAATCAAGACATCTCAAGCACTTGATGCAATCGCAAAATCTGATGTCGAATCTGCAGTCTTAGTTGATAACTCACAGAAAATTCGCCTTGAACTTAAATCAGGCAAGTTCATCAATGGTGCGGCAAAGGTAGAGGCCTCCTATATTGCCCGCCAAGAGCCAACACTTGTCGATGCTTTGATCGGTAATCCACCTACAAAGGGCTGGAGCGTTGAAGTTGCTAAGCAATCACTTCTTGTGAGCTTCCTCTTCTCATTCTTCCCATTCTTACTTATTGGCCTTCTCTTCTTCTTCCTGATGAGCCAGGCTCAAGGTGGAAATAAAGTTTTCTCCTTTGGAAAATCTAGAGCTAAGCTGCAAAATAACGATGTTCCGCAGAACACATTTGCAGATGTAGCTGGCGCAGATGAAGCGATCGCCGAGCTAGAAGAGATTAAAGATTTTCTTGCCAACCCCGCTAAGTACGCACTCTTAGGTGCAAAGATTCCTAAAGGCGTTCTTCTCTATGGTCCTCCAGGAACAGGTAAGACTTTGCTTGCTCGCGCAGTTGCTGGCGAAGCAAAGGTTCCGTTCTACTCAATCTCGGGTTCTGACTTTGTTGAAATGTTTGTCGGCGTCGGTGCATCACGTGTTCGTGATCTCTTTGCTCAAGCGAAATTACATGCACCAGCAATTGTCTTCGTTGATGAGATC
>CANESA010000071.1 GCA_947440735.1 Candidatus Nanopelagicaceae bacterium | reverse complement strand
CGTTATGTGCGTAACCTCTTCGAGAAGATGTACCTCAATCTCTCCAGCCGCGCTGCACTCGATGGCAATATCGAGCTTCACGAGTTAGTTGAGTTCGCAGTAGAAGATATTCCTGCTCCAGATGGAGTAAAGAAGCCAACAATAGGTTTCTAAATCGCTACGATTCTCCTAGCGATTTAGATTGAGAGAAAGAGGAAGAAATGTCATATAACAATTCTCCAACGCCACCCCGTCCTTTGCCAGGTGAGGGATCCGGAGGTGGTGGCTTTCAATATGCATCATTCCAGCATCGTCTAGGTGCTTATGCCCTCGATGCCGTGCTCTCTGTAATCACACTTGGAATCGGCTGGATCATCTGGTCATTCATTGCTTGGGGTGAAGGTCAAACTCCTGGCAAGAAGATTCTTAAGATTCGTGTACGAAACTTTGAGACCGGTGCAGTTGCGACGTGGGGCCATATGGCAGTGCGTGAGCTACTTGTGCCTCTCACGGTTGTCATTGCCTCCGCTCTGACTTCAGGAATCGCAGCAGTTGCTTGGATTGTTATTGAAATCGTCTTCTACTTCACAAAAAATAGCCGCACGCTGCGCGACCTCTGGGTCAAGACCGCTGTAATTAACGAGGCGTAAGATGAGTGAATTTATTCCTTCAGGGCAATCTAATCCTGCCCCACAACTTTCTCAGGCAGAACAGGATGCAAAGGCTGGTAGCGGTCTTGCTATCGGATCATTTGTCACTTCACTCGCTCTGGTTTTTCTATCGGCTGGTTTTCTCTCCTTTATCGGAGCAATCCTCGGACATGTATCACTCTCAAAGTTGAAGAAAGCTGGGAGCACAGAAAATCGTGGGCTTGCCGTAGCCGGTGTAATCATCGGTTGGGTCTCAACCGCACTTGCATGGATATTCTTGATCGGATTTATCTCACTCGTGGTCGGTGCTGCATCAACTCTCGATTCATCGTGGTGGGATGATTTGATGAACGAGATAGATCAGAACTACAACAGCTACTAAGGTTTGAGAAAAGCACACAGGGACCGATGACCTCGGTCCCTGTGGCTTATCCCTCGATAGGAAACTTACTTGTAGACGTCAGTCCAGTTCGTAATCTTGAGGATGTACCACTGTCCACCTTCGACAGCCTTCGCCAAGGTTGCATCTGTTGCATCCATGTCTGGGCGTGACTTAGCTGGAGTTGCGTGGACTTGAGCTGCGAACATGTAGTAGCTCGCCTTATCCGTCTTTGATGTACGGAGTTCATTGGAGACTTCAACGATTCCAGATGACTCTTCATCACTTGTGATGAAAGCGGTGCCGCTCTCTGTGAAGTAATCAGCCTTGAATCGTGCGACTGTTCCAACTTTTCCGTCACTGATTCGGTAAGAAACAATGCGAGCAAGGTGTGCGTTCTTGCCTGGATCTTCCTGAATCAATACGTTGCCAAGTCCGTCAACTGTGATGTTATCTGGCTTTGACATGTAGATATCTTCAGAACCATCTAGAAGTAGTTCTAGTGTTGAGCCAAGGAATGGCTTATTAGCATCCACAAAGCGAAGGCGCCATAGAGCTCCACCGTCACGAGTGACTGTTGGTGTTGCTGGGTTAGGAGTTGTAGCTCCTACGACCTTTAGTCCAGTTGGATCTGAGTCTGACTGTGTGGTGACGAAGTAGAAGTCATTTGGCTTGTTTGGATCAAAGTGACCGTCTTCAACGCGAGCGAGCTCGATTCCCTTTGTGTTGGCTTCGACGTTTTGTGCCTTGCCGTTAGCCTTGATATCTACTGCAGCAAATGTCACAGCAAATGGCTTGTTCTTTCCGTATTTGGCACGGATTTCATAATCGTTAGCAACTGGTGCATCAGCAGTCGCAGCTAAGACGTATGACTTTCCATTTGTGAGGCCAGCCTTTTCAAACCACTTGCCTGTCTTTGTCTTTGTGCCCATGTACATCCATAGCTGGCTATCTTTAGCGTCGCCATCTTCGTTGCCCATGATGACTGTGTTCTTTGTGGTTGTTGGAGCCGGGATGAAGTTCTCCCACGCAGCCAATCCAAGAGCTGGAAGCTGTACTAGTTGACCTGTCGTGAGATTGGTTGCAAATCCACGTGACTCATCTGAACCTTCTTCGCCAGCAAAGAAGAGTGCATCTTTGATGCCTGTTCCTGATGCCTTGTCATAGAAAGCTTCCGCAGGAGAAAGTGATCCTGAACAGAAACGGTTGAGAAGGTAGCTGTGGTTGAGAGTTCCGTAAGCATCCTTGACCAAAGCACCGGTTGGGGCGCCAGGTGTATTGCCGTAAGTACCTGTTGCGTAGTTGTACCAGACGACATCTTTGAAGAGATCGACTGCCTTTGTGACTTTCTGTGTAGCAATGTCATATGTCATGTCGCTGAGGAATGATCCTGAGACAAGTCCACCAGCTGTTGTGCGACCTGCAGCTACTGCGTTGGTTGCGCTCCACTCGTGGTTTGTGATGATGCGAAGTGTGTTTCCATTCTTGATGACTCCGAGTCCATCAGGAATTCCTGGAACCAAGTAGCTTCCGATCATATCTCCGGCGGATGCAATTGGTGTCAGTGTTGCAGATGATGCGACAGCTTCCATGTATGTAGGAGCTGCTGCATATGCTGGTGTAGCAAAGGTAGAGAGTGCTGCGATAGATGTAGCAATAGCTAATCCGCGCTTAACTCGTGAATTTTTCAACGTATTCTCCTCAATTAGTTTGATGATCTGCTTTTGTCTGTATTGCCGGGAAGTTGCAACGGGCAGATCTAACTAAGTGAGTGTGAACATAAAGGTGCAAGCACTATGCAATCTCGTGAAGAGTAAGTGAGCAGGCGCAGAAGTTTGCGTGAATGAAAACTTTGAATCGCATGAATAAGGCGCTTCTAAGAGGTTAACTCCTGGAAGCGCCTTGCGTAGCCCCGAAGGGATTCGAACCCTCGTAGCTGGCTTGAGAAGCCAGAGTCCTAGGCCGCTAGACGACGGGGCCCTAGTATTTTCTTACTTTCTTGCATTCCTTCTTTGCTGCGGTACTGCGCTGGGGTACCAGGACTCGAACCTAGACTTACTGAACCAGAATCAGCAGGGCTGCCAATTACCCCATACCCCAAAAGGCGTGAACCTTATGTGGGAGAAGTTTACCCCACGCTCTAGAGCGAAATTGCCCCAGCAATTCTGGCAAGACAGGCATCTTTACCCAGTAATTCCATTGATTCAAAGAGGGGTGGAGAGATCGTGCTGCCGGTGGCGGCAATGCGTAGAGCGGTAAATGCGATGCGTGGCTTAAGGCCCATCTCTTCAATTAAAGATGCGCGAAGTGCGGCCTCGATCGATGTGTGATCCCATGTAGAAAGTGGAGTCAGTTCGGCCAGTGATCGCTTCAAGATTTCTTTAGATCCATCATCTGAAATCTTTGAAACACTCTCTGCCTCAACGGCAAAGTTTGTAGTAAATAAGAATGCCAGCATCTTTGGAACTTCACTTAAGGTGACGATGCGCTCTTGGATGATTGGAAGAGCTGCCTTCACCAGTGCGATTTCGGCATCAGTACCTGTGATCACGCCAGCATCCTTGAGGAATGGCAATGACCACTTGAGGAATTCATCGAGTGTGAGTGCGCGGATCTTGTCACCATTAATTGCCTCAAGCTTCTTCATATCAAAGCGTGCGGGTGAAGAGTGAACTTTTTCAACTGTGAAGAGTTCGCAGAGTTCTTTCATCGTGATGTTTTCGACATCATCTCCTGGAGACCAGCCAAGGAGAGCGAGATAGTTACAGATTGCCTCAGGCAAGTAACCCATCTGGCGATACCACGCGATAGAAACTTCACCGTTTCGCTTTGATAACTTGGCATTATCTTGGCCCATCACAAAGGGAAGGTGAGCAAAGACTGGATAATCCTCGAGTGCAACGCCCATCGCTTGATAGACGCGGATCTGACGAGGAGTTGAAGATAAGAGATCTTCTCCACGTAAGACATGGGTGACCTTCATCAATACATCATCTACGGCAACTGCCAGCGTGTAGAGAGGCGATCCATCAGCACGGACGAGAACGAAATCTGGAACGAAATTGTGATCAAAGGTTACTTCGCCCCGAATCTCATCTTTAAATGTTGTGCTGCCTTCAGGCATGCGCATACGAACAACTGCTTCGCGTCCCTGCGCTTTATACGCTGCAATTTGATCAGCAGTGAGGTCGCGGCAATGTCCGTTGTAACCCGGTGCCACGTTGGCTTTACGTTGCGCTTCGCGCACTGCCTCTAACTCATCTGGTGAGCAGTAGCAGTGGTAGGCATCTTTGTTATCAAGAAATGTCTGTGCCCACTTGGCATAGATATCTAAACGTTGTGATTGCAGATATGGCCCGTTATCGCCACCGACTTCAGGACCCTCATCCCAATTAAGTCCGAGCCACTTGAGAGTATCGAT
>CANESA010000070.1 GCA_947440735.1 Candidatus Nanopelagicaceae bacterium | reverse complement strand
CTAGGCCGTATGCGCCGTCAACGTGGAACCAAATATTGCGATCGTGGGCAGCCTTAGCAGCACCAACAAGATCATCGATAACGCCAAGGTTTGTTGTTCCAGATGTTGCAACGACTGCGCAGATTCGACCCGCATTTGTTCGGTGATAGTCATCGATTACAGCAGCAATATCGTCGCCATGAATACGTAGATCACTACGAGGTTCAATCTTGACCAGCTCTACATCCATGATCTTGGCTGCGGTGGCGATAGATGAATGCGCCTCTGCGCTACATGCAATAGCCCACCTCGTTACATCAGGAAATTTTTCACGTGCATCTTCGCGTGCTGTGACAAGTGCTGAGAGATTTCCAATTGTCCCGCCCTGTACAAATACTCCACCGGCACTTTCCGGAAGTCCTGCTAAATCAGATAACCAGCGCAGCGCTTGGTTTTCGGCAAAGACTGCACCCGCTCCTTCTTGCCAAGAGCCACCATAGAGCGCACTTGCTCCGACTACGAGGTCAAAGAGATTTGCATACTCACTTGGTGCAGAAGGAATAAAGGCCAAGTTGCGGGGATGATCTGTTGAGATGCACGCCTTTGCTAATACTTCAGTAAATACTCCGAGCGCTGCTCGTCCGCCGAGGCCACGTTCGGTAATCGTGTTACCAACTTCTGCAAAGAGATCTTCTGCAGAACGTGGGCCATCAAGTGGTGGATCTGATTTAAGACGCTCGAGGCTATACGCCAAGATTTCATTAGCGAGCTCTTCAACTTCAGGGGTGAACTTATGCACTGTGACGTGCTCGTTTTACAATATTTCGCAGCATAGTTGGAAACACAAAGAGATGTAACGGTGCAATTGCATGCCAATAGAGTTGGCCACCTAACCCACGTGGATTAAATGTGGCTTCTTGCAGTACATGTGTCTTTCCGTTCTCTGTAGTAACGGTAAATTCAAGCCAGGCTTTTCCAGGCAGAACCATCTCTGCATAGAGTTTTAATCTGCGACCGGGTTCGAGCTCTTCTACTCGCCAAAAATCTAAACTCTCGCCGATGCGTAAGAAATCTGGATCACGTCGTCCGCGGCGTAAGCCCACTCCACCAACAGCGCGATCGATGAGGCCACGAGCCCACCATAAGAAGTCAGAACCAAACCATCCATGTTCGCCGCCGATGCCTTCGATCTGTCTCCAAATTTTATCTGCAGAAACATCTGTCAATACTTCGCGGCGATCACGTAACACTGCTTCGCCAGCCCATTCGGGATCACCTTGGGCTTTCTGCCACGGCGCTGTTGGACTTGTTGCATCCGACCAACGGGTCTCCACGCTGTGAGCGCTTATTTTTGAAAGCGCGAGTGTCATTGCAGTCGATACATCAGTTAATCCTTCAGCGGGAAGCGCAATTGTTCCATTAATACTTTTTGCTGGATCTGCAACGACTTCACTAATGAGTGAGCCAACTAGTGGGCGAGCCAAAGCTGTCGGCACTGGAGTCACTAGTCCAATCCATAGGCTAGAAAGATTGGGGGTAAGAACTGGCACCTTCACGATAATCCGCTTTTTTAGCCCTGATAACTTCGCAAATTTCTGCATCATGTCGGCATACGACAAAATTTCCGGACCGCCAATATCAAAAACTTTACCCACTGGAGTTTCAAGAAGTGCGGCACCCTTTAAATAATGCAAGACGTCACGAATTGCAATTGGATGCGTGCGATTCATTACCCATTTAGGAGTTGTCATAATCGGCAAACGATGAGTCAGGTGGCGTAACATTTCAAAGCTCGCAGAGCCTGAACCAATAATAATTCCGGCGCGCAGCTCCATTACTGGTACCGATGTGCTTGCTAGCTCTACTCCAGTGCGAGCGCGTGAGGCTAAGTGCTTACTAATATTTTTATCGTTAGCAATCCCTCCTAAGTAAACAATTTGTGAAACACCAGCAGCCTCTGCTGCCTGCGCAAAGTCGCGCGCCATCTTCGCCTCAATCTCATCAAAATTGGGGCCGAGGTTTATCGAGTGCAACAAGTAATAGGCGGTATGAACTCCGATAAGCGCGCTATCAAGGTCCGCTCGATTCTCAGCGCTACCTTCACTTATCTCTACCGACGATGCCCATGGTTGTCCTTGAATTTTGTGCCAATCACGTACCAAAATTCGTACATCTAAATTCTCTTCAATCAGAGTCCTGACTAATCGCCCGCCAACATATCCAGATGCGCCTGTGACGAGGTAGCGGCGCTTTTGAGTCTTCGAATCCATAGCCCAGAGCCTAGACTGAGCACATGGCAACTTCCACACGACCTCGCGTCGTCATTCTCGGTGCAGGCTTTGGCGGCCTTGCGACGGCTCGCGCATTGGCTGGTAAGGCCGATGTGATCGTGGTCGATCGCCACAATTATCAAACATTCTTGCCTCTTCTGTATCAGGTCTCGACCGCTGGCCTTGCCGCAGACCATGTTGCTCACCCTGTGCGCGGAATTCTCAATAAAAAGGGAGTTAAGTTCCGTATGGGATCTCCTCTCTCTGTCGATCATAAAAATAAATCGATCAAACTTGATTCCAGTGAAAGTCTAGATTTTGATCACTTGGTAGTGGCTCTTGGCTCTTCTACAAATGATTTCGGAATACCTGGAGTTGCTGAATACGGACTCGGAATG
This sequence comes from Candidatus Nanopelagicaceae bacterium, assembly GCA_947440735.1. The sequence goes on along the minus strand of CANESA010000070.1, from coordinate 1,823 downwards.
AAGAACGTCCATGAAGCAATCGCTATTCGCGCTGAAATTATGCGTCGTTTTGAAGATCTCTGCCGCTTTGAGGACAACACTCGACTGAGCATCTCAGTAATCGGCGGCGGACCAACGGGCGTTGAGATGGCTGGTGCGATTGCAGAGCTTGTACGTGGACCGTTGCGCAATGATCACAAGCACGCATCCGAACATATGGATATCTATCTGATCGAAGCGGGCCCACGAATTCTGCCGATGTTCTCAGAAAAACTCTCCAATCGCGCACAACGTGATCTTGAAAAGATGGGCGTAATAGTAAAACTTAATACCGCCGTGCAAGAAGTTAAACCTCGCACCATTTTGGTAAAAGGTGCCGATTCAATTCCATCGGAGGTAACTATTTGGGCCGCTGGTGTAAAAGGTGAGCCAGCAGGTGCCACACTAAATCTTCCACTGGATGGAACACGTATCGATGTTGATCCCACGTTAGCTGTTTCGCACTATCCATATGTGTGGGCTATCGGTGATATCTCTGGTGCAAAGGGAGCAGATGGTCGCTTCTTGCCGCAGGTCGCACCCGTTGCTCTACAACAAGGAAAGTTTGTTGGGGATCAGATTCTTAGATTGGCCGCTGGAAAAGCACTGACGCCATTTAAATATCGCGATAAAGGTTCTATGGCAACTATTGGTCGACATAAAGCAGTTGTGCAGGTTGGTAAATTCACAATGACAGGAATTCCTGCCTGGTATGCCTGGCTCTGGTTGCACTTGTTCTATCTCTTAGGCGGTAGTAATAAAATTGGCACCATCGCTGATTGGACATGGAACTACCTCACCTTCGATCGCGGCAACCGTCACATCATGGATAGCATGTAAATATGGCTGGTTACATCGATCTTCGTGGACACCAAGTATTTTCTTACGAGTGGCCACATGATGGTGAAGCAGTTGTTTTACTCCACGGAGGGTTAAGCCAAACTTCGCATTGGGATACATCTGTACTCCCAGCTATCGAAGATTCATTTAACACTTTTGGCTATGACCGTACTGGACATGGATTTACCGGAGATCGTGATGGAAGTTTCCACTTTGATTTTCAAAGAGATGAAGCGATTACATATCTAGAAGATGTTGTGAAAGAGCCGGCGCACCTCATTGGGTATAGCGATGGAGCAAATATCGCTCTCATGGTTGCAATCAAGCGCCCAGATCTTGTGAAATCTATTGTTGCTATCGCAGGAAATTATCACCACAACGGAATACATCCGCTGCCAGACTTTGATGGAGTTATCCCGCAAGAAGATCGTGATGAGTACGCATCTACCTCACCAGATGCACCTCACACTCTGGATGAGAAGATCAAAAAGATGAGTGCGATCTGGAAGCTCGAACCTGATATCGCACAGAGTGATCTAGCCACAATCCAATGTCCTGTGCTTGTCATGGCAGGAGATGATGACGTTGTACGCCATGAGCACACTATTGATCTCTTTGAACGACTGCCTCTTGGCCAGCTAGCAATAGTTCCGGGAACTTCTCATGGGTTGGTAAAAGAAAAACCTGCGATCGTGCAAGCTCTGATTGCAGACTTTTTAACTGATCTGAGTTATCCCGTCACACGCATGCCGATTAAGCGGACAAATCCTAGTCTTTAGAATTTTTGGGCTTAGAAGTTCTTGAAGTCAATCTTTCCAGTCTTTACATCGTAAATCGCACCGGCTACAGAGACACCTTCACGAATTAACGGGTAGGCACGGACACGATTGATATCAGTCTTCAAGGCAGCTTCTTGATCTTTTGTCACACGAAATTCAAGGCTACGAGTATCTACTCCAAATTTG
>CANESA010000069.1 GCA_947440735.1 Candidatus Nanopelagicaceae bacterium | reverse complement strand
GGCAAGTGCATCATCGTGACCAGGGTCGCAGTCGAGAACTATCGGAGTTGGCTTCATACAGGCGAGTTTAACGAAAAAGGGACTTCTCAGTAAGAGGCTGCGAGGTTAAGATAGGCAGATGGTTACAACCGCCGGAGCTCTTACCGATGGCTCACTCTCTTCGATCAAGGGATTTCTTAAAACACTTTCTCCTGTTGATCAAGTCGGTGCTGATGCACGCGCTGCCATGCTTGCAACTCGCAGCATAAAGACTGCAAGTAAAAAATGGGCGATCGATATGGCAATTAGCATGATCGATTTAACAACTCTTGAAGGTGCAGATACTGACGGAAAAGTAAAAGCGATTTGTAATAAAGCTATTCGTCCAGATCCAACCGATCCAACAGTTCCACATGTTGGTGCGATTTGTGTCTACAACGACATGGTTACCGTTGCGCGAAAGCAACTAGATGAAAGTGGCGGCCACGATATTCCGGTTGCTGCAGTATCGACAGCCTTCCCATCAGGACGCGCTTCGTTGGAAGTCAAAGAGCGCGATACAAAAGATGCCATTGCTCATGGAGCAACAGAGATAGATATGGTCATCGATCGCGGCGCATTCTTATCGGGAGATCTCGAGAAGGTATTTAGTGAAATCGTTTACATTAAATCTCTATGCGGGGATAAGGCCCATCTCAAGGTCATTCTCGAGACTGGTGAGCTTGTTACCTATGACAACGTTCGCAAGGCAAGCTTTCTCGCAATGGCTGCGGGCGCGGATTTCATCAAGACCAGTACCGGCAAAGTCGCACCCGCTGCCACCGCACCGGTTGTACTTGTCATGCTTGAAGCGGTCCGTGATTTCTACCAGATGACAGGTACACGAATCGGTGTAAAGCCTGCCGGCGGAATCCGAACAACAAAGGATGCGATTAAACAACTTGTACTTGTAAAAGAGACAGCAGGAGAAGAATGGCTCAATCCAGGGCTATTTAGAATCGGAGCAAGTGCTCTGCTTAATGATCTCCTCATGCAAAGACAAAAACTCACCTCTGGCCACTACGGCGGAGCTAATTACGTGACTTTAGATTAAGCGAGATTAAGGTAACCACCATGACATTCGAATACTCCAGTGCACCTGAATCAAAGGCGATCGTGACGATTGATCCTGTCTACAAACTCTTTATCGGCGGTAAGTTCGTAGCACCAAAGGCGGGCAAGACTTTTACAACAATTAATCCTGCCACCGAAGAAGTATTGGCAAAGATCGCCTACGCAGAGAAATCAGATGTTGATAAGGCAGTCAAAGCTGCCCAAGAAGGACTTAAGATCTGGTCAAAGATGGCGCCTTCAGAGCGCGGCAAGTACCTCTATCGCATCGCACGCATTATGCAAGAACGCGCACGAGAGTTTGCAGTTCTTGAAACAATAGATAACGGAAAGCCAATTCGCGAAACTCGTGATGTTGATATTCCACTTGCAGCAGCCCACTTTTTCTATCACGCAGGTTGGGCAGATAAGTTAGAGCACGCTGGTGTTGGTAATAATCCAAAGCCTTACGGAGTTGTTGGTCAGATCATTCCGTGGAACTTCCCGCTACTGATGCTTTCGTGGAAAATTGCTCCAGCACTTGCAACTGGTAACACTGTTGTTTTAAAGCCAGCAGAGACAACACCGCTGACTGCACTTCTCTTTGCTCAAGTCTGCCAGCAAGCAGAACTTCCAGCAGGTGTTGTAAATATTGTCACTGGCGATGGCGCAACAGGTGCTGCAATCGTTAACCATCCAGGAATTAATAAGATCGCATTTACTGGTTCCACTGATGTTGGAAAGCTGATCGCACGCTCAGTCGCCGGTACCGGAAAGGGTTTAACCCTTGAGCTCGGCGGCAAAGGTGCCAATATCGTCTTTGAAGATGCACCCCTTGATGAGACTGTCGAAGGAATTATCAACGGCATCTTCTTCAACCAAGGTCATGTCTGCTGCGCCGGATCACGTCTTCTCATACAGGAGAACATTCAGGACGAGTTTCTTGAAAAACTTAAGCGCCGTATGTCTCAGATTCGCCTCGGTGATCCACTCGATAAGAACACCGACATTGGTGCGATTAACTCTCGCGAGCAGCTAGAGAAAATCACAGAGCTAGCGATATCTGGAGATACCGAAGGCGCTGAACGATTCTCAGCTGCTTGCACAATTCCTGCAAAGGGATTCTGGTATCCACCAACGTTCTTTACCGGCGTCACACAAGCGCACCGCATCGCACGCGAAGAGATCTTCGGTCCAGTTCTTTCAGTGATTTCATTTAGAACTCCACAAGAAGCGATTGAAAAGGCGAATAACACTCCCTTCGGATTATCTGCTGGCGTCTGGACAGATAAGGGATCACGAATCCTCTGGAGTGCAAAGCATCTTCGCGCAGGTGTGATCTGGGCAAATACATTTAATAAGTTTGATCCTGCAAGCCCATTTGGTGGCTATAAAGAATCTGGTTGGGGACGCGAAGGCGGACGCCATGGACTTGCTGCTTACTTGAAGGGAGCAAAGTAATGTCGAACTCAAAGTCACGTGCGATGCGTCTTGATGTGAAAAAGACCTACAAACTCTTTATCGGTGGAGCATTCCCACGTAGTGAATCTGGCCGCACTTACCAAGTCGCAGATTCCAAGGGCGAATTCATCGCTAACCCATCGCTGGCGTCCCGCAAAGATCTTCGCGATGCAGTCGTTGCAGCACGCGGCGCACACGCAGGTTGGTCTGGTACAACAGCATTTAACCGCGGACAGATTCTTTATCGCATCGCAGAGATGATGGAAGGACGTAGTGCGCAATTTGTTGATGAAATCATCGCACTCGAAGGCCTCACACCATCTGCTGCTAAGAAGCAGGTTGAAGAAGCTATCGATCTCTGGGTCTGGTATTCAGGATGGTGTGACAAGATCGGTTCAATTTACGGCTCAACCAATGCTGTCTCAGGCTCGTTCTATAACTTCACAATCCCTGAATCACTTGGTGTTGTCGCAGTCTTTGCTCCAGCTAAACCATCTCTATTAGGACTTGTGCACTCATTAGCCCCAGTTCTTGCAGGTGGAAATACAGCAATAGTTATTGCCAGCGAGAAGTACCCCTTAAGTGCAATCACCTTAAGTGAAGCAATCGGAACAAGTGATGTACCTGGGGGAGTCGTAAATATTCTCACCGGTTCTGCAGCAGAGCTTGCTCCATGGGCAGCATCCCATATGGATATTGATGGAATCGATGCAACGGGACTTAACGCGACGCAAGAGAAGGAAGTTCGCATTGCAGGGGCAGATAACCTCAAGCGAATCTCTTCATTTAAAGATGGCGCAAGCCCTCAGCGAGTACTTGCCTTTATGGAGAATAAAACAGTCTGGCACCCAATCGGGGTTTAGTTCGCAGGCTACTTAGAGGAAATAGTTTCCAGCCATAGAGAGATCATCGCTGGAACATCTACCTTCATCGCTACCTTCACATTTGGTGCTTTCGCGTGAGTGGATTCAGGCTCTTCATCTTTCCATTCACGGCGATCACAGAGAGTCTGTCCGCGACTTGGACCAAATGTTGTATCCACGACAATCTTAAATGTTTCATATGTAGCTAGTTCAGGGCGAATTGCCGCAGCAACTGCGCCGTAATCACCGAGAGCGACATCGTGTCCCACCTGCTTGATGAAGTGTTCGATCAGACGTCCAGCAAATGTTGTGCAGTCTGTACCTTCTGCAACAAGAGCTGCAGCTTGTGCAGCACTCACACGTGGCTCCATAAATACATCAAGACCATACATAGTGATCGGAACTCCGCTACTAAAGACAATTGCTGCAGCTTCTGGATCGTGCCAGACATTAAATTCAGCAGCCGGTGTTGCATTTCCAGATGAAGCTGAACCACCCATCAAAACAATGCGCTCAAGCTTTGCCGCAGTCTCTGGATATGAACGTAAGAAGAGAGCGATATTTGTCAGAGGGGCAAGTGGAACAAGAGTGACAGGGCCATCAGCACCTTCAACAAGATCGCGAAGTAATTCAACTGCTGGACGTGGATCTAGCGCACGCGTAGATGCTGGTGTTCCAAGATCGCCTAGGCCATCGCTACCGTGAATGTATTCTGCATAACGAGGCTCATCGATCAGTGGTCGTGTTGCACCCTTTGATACTGGGATATTTCCAGCACCTGCTGCATCGAGAACTTTAAGAGTGTTAATGACAACCTGCTTGAGATTGGTATTTCCATCTACGCAGGTAACACCTAGAAGATTGATCTCAGGGTGACGTGCTGCAAATAAAAGTGCAAAGGCGTCATCAATTCCTGTATCGACATCGAGGATGAGATTCTTTTTCATGGTTTTCACTTTACCTTCGCCATGACAGATTCATAGCCTCGTAGCGAGAACGTCGGACGACGAACCGGGTTAGATGTTAATTCAAGGTGTGGAAATCGCTTAAAGAGTGCTGGGATTGAGACGGACATTTCAAGTCGCGCGAGCGGTGCACCGAGACAGAAGTGGAT
>CANESA010000068.1 GCA_947440735.1 Candidatus Nanopelagicaceae bacterium | reverse complement strand
GGTAACGGGCTTTGTTCTTCTCGGCTGCGCGCTTAATTGCCATAACGAGATCGATATCGGCAATAGCTGGGAATTCAATAGGCATGTAATGCTTTGATGTTCCTTCATCGCGAATCGCGGCAGAGATAATTGCGAGCTCGCCCGAGACGCTATCTGGCTGGATATGTCCTGAAGTACCTACGCGAATAAATGTATCTGCACCCACCCGTACAAGTTCTTCGAGCGCAATTGCAGCTGAAGGACATCCGATTCCTGTTGATGTGACAGAGACTTTAACTCCATCAAGGTAACCGGTGTAGGTGTTGTACTCGCGGTTGCTTGCTACATGAACCGGGTTATCAAAGAGTGCGGCGATTGGCTCGCAACGTCCCGGATCGCCAGGCAGGAGAACATACTTTCCGACATCACCCTTTTTTAATTGGATGTGATATTGCTTCTCATCGTTAAGCATTCTGATCTCCCTTAATTAGTTCACGTACGGCTAGTACTGCAGTTTCAATCAACGGTTCAAGTGAACCAAGTTCGCCTTCTCCATGCATCACCATAATTCCTCCGGCACGCACTCGAAGCATAGAAGCAACAATGAATAGTGTCGAAGCTTCCATCTCAGAACAGATAGCTCCGCCGATCTCCCACGCTTTCCATCGATCAAGCAGACGTTGCGTCACACCAGAGTGCTCGGGTTCGACCTCACCATAGAAAGAATCCTTCGATTGTGAGATACCCACGCGATGTGCCAATCCTTTTGCTGAGGCAGACTTTCGAAGAGCCTGAACAACTTCATAGTGCGCAACTGCTGGAAAATCTGCCGGCATGTAGTGAAGGGATGTTCCCTCATCGCGAATTGCACCGGTAACGATCGCTAGCTCGCCAGATTGGGTTCCGGGTTGAATGGAACCTGAAGTCCCCACACGGATGAAAGTCTTTGCACCAACGCGGACAAGTTCTTCCATAGCAATTGCAGATGAAGGGCAGCCGATTCCAGTTGAGGTAACTGAGACTTTCACGCCATCAAGAAAGCCGGTGTAAGTGACGTATTCACGATTGGTTGCAACATGGACAGCGTTATCGAAATGGCGAGCAATCACTTCAGCGCGACCAGGATCTCCTGGCATCAAAACATACTCACCGACATCGCCCTCTTTGAGATGTACGTGGTGCTGTAGTTGGCTCATAAAGTCTTGACCCTTTCGATAAAGAAGTCCATAAATGCATCTACATCAACTTCCATCGCTACCTTTGCATTCGGTGCCTTACCTGAGGCGTTGAAGTGATCTGCTGAAATCTTTGCAGTGGTGAATTCTCCATGTAACTCAATGTCGACGTAATAATCACGCATCTTTACTAGATCTGGCCTTACCAAAATCGCAGCAGCGAGAGGATCGTTAATTGCGCACCCTTGAATACCTTGATACTCGGCGTGAAATTCCATATAGAAGGCAGTGGATCGATCGATAAAGTTACGAACATCTTCTCGTGCACCTACTAATCGCTCAATATGTGCCTTAGTGAAGATGCATTGATATGTGACATCGAGCGGAACAATTGTCAGATCGATCCCTGAACGCAAGAGAATATCGAAGCTCTCTGGATCGCAGAAGACGTTGTATTCCGATGATGGAGTGGCATTACCTGGATAGTGAATTGTTCCCGCCATTGAGACAACGTTCTTAATCTTTTTACGTAGAGTTGGATCTTTCAATAATGCGAGAGCAAGGTTAGTAACAGGACCAATACATAAAATTGTGATTTCACCTGGATTTGCATTGACAATATCGATGATGAGATTTGCTGCGTTGCTTTCAACAATTGTCGTTGTTGGATTCGGCAAGACGGCATGACCTAAACCTGTATCTCCATGTGTCTCTTCCGCAACTGAGAGTGTTCTTACTAAAGGCTCGGTTGCACCCATCGCGACAGGCACATCTCTCATGCCTAAAAGCTCAACGAGCTTGAGCGTATTGGTCGTGCATTTTTCAACGGTGGTATTGCCGTGCGTGACGGTGATCGCCTGTAGAGAAATCTCGGGCATAGCTTTGAGCAAGATAAATGCAAGTGCGTCGTCAATTCCGGGATCGGTATCAAGGATTACCTTCATGCTTGCTCCTCCCCTGTCTCATCTTTGTGGAAACCCCAACCAAAGCAGGATACAAGTGTGGCAAGTGCTGTTGCTGCTGTCATGAAGTAAAAGCCAGTCCATCCATCGAAAGTTTCAACAATCACGCCACCAGCCGTACTTCCGATCGTTACTCCGATCGAAATTGCTGCGCTCAGGAAGGCAAATGATTCATTGAGGCGGCTCAGCGGCACCAGCTCTTTCATAAAGGCGTTGGCTGAGATAAGAGCTGGGCCAATTGCAATACCCGAAACGATAATCCAAAAAACAATCGTATCCAGATCCTGGAAGAAGAGTATTCCTGAAGTACAAATTGTCATCACGGCCAATGAGACTGTGTATCGGATTGAGGTTGAGATTTTCCAATGGATAAATCCATATACGAGTCCAGAGATGGTGCTTCCTATTGGATATAAACCAACCCAAAGTCCACCTTCGCTCACTCTTCCAGCTTCCTTTGCAACTGCGATGATGACGACAAAGTTAGAGCCGAAGAGAAGACCAAGTGCAATCAGTGATAACAATAGTGATTTCACATATGGAATCGCCAAAATTCCACGAGTGTGATCATCGTGGACTCGCTCAAAGCCACCATGATCTGTACTGGTGATGGCAAGACCTACCCCGCCAATAACTAGAAAAACAATTCCAGCTAATAGCGGTGAACGTGATCCATAAAGTGAGAGTAGAAATCCGGCAAGGGCAGGTCCTACAACAAATGCGGTTTCATCAAAGACCGATTCAAGAGAGAGCGCCGATCCAAGTTCTTTCTGATCATCGATCGATCTGCTCCAGCGGGTTCGTGTGTAACTGCCAAAGTTTGGAAAAGTTGCACCACACAGCCCTGCAATTAATAAAAGGCCAATGGTCGAATGATTGATGAAGTAGAGGAGGCCCAAGGTGGCAAGAGCGTTGATGGCAGTCACCGGAAGTAGTACTGAACGTGTACCGAATTGATCAGCTAACTTTCCAACACGTGGACTCAGAATCGCTCCCGACATGGTGTAGAAAGCTGAAGTCAGTCCAGCCAGAGCAAAAGAATCTCGGACATCTGAGACGAGAAAAACGATTGCCACAGTATTCATCGCCATCGGAATTCGGCCAAGTGCGCCAAATCCAAGTGTCGATAAAGCATGGGGCTTGCGCATTATTGACGCGTAAGAGCCAGCCAAGACGTCCTCAGTTTCTCTTTATTTCTCTGATTTAAAAATAGACTAGAAAATTAGGAGTCTATTTCTTGCTGCCACGTGAGCAGGATATCAAACGCTTTATCAAAACTATCAACTACATGACCAGCATCTTCCACACAACCACGTACGAACAAGTTAATGCCTTTGCCGTCAATCATATTTCGGTCGCGGATAACTCGTGTATCTGTAACCAAACCAATCATTCCCTTTTTGCTCTTATCGTGGCGCATCTCCGCCCAGAAAATGCCGATCTCATTAGCTGTTCCGTCATCAACCATAGGCCCATCAAGGAGAGCTAAAACAACGTTGGCGCTGAGTACCTCACGAGCATCTGTCTCAAAGATGAACTTAGGGGTTACGGGATCTGGAAGGGAAATCTCATGAGGGACGAATACTTCCATCCCAGCATCGCGCATGCGCTTGGCACATTGATCAATAAATGTTCGTTCATACGGTGTAAAGAGCGGGCCAGCAAAGTAGATCTTCATAGTTAGTACATCACAGTCTTGGTGAGATGGTGTGGCCAATGTGTTGCGTGATAGCTCTTCCAGAATCGGAAATCAACTTGTGGTTGCAGAAGTGGTTCCATTCCAGGACGACGTTTGTTGATCTCCTCAGTGAGTTTAGCGATGACGTAGATCGAACTTGCACGTAGCTCAATCTCGGCTTCACTATCGCGCTTTACCTCAACCAGGCTATTAATCTGCTTCTCAAGTTCTGGCGTATATTCAAAGATATTCATCACTCGTAGACCAACAGGAACAATGTAATCAGCGAACGCTGTGAGATTACCCGCATCCTCTAACTTCCATGCCCCACGTGGAGAGAGCGCTAGATGCATACCCCAAATACCAAGCTGGGCTAATTTAAAGATGTGAACTTCTGAGCCGTGATACATGCTGACATCACGAAAACGAGGGAACTCTGTCGTTAGCCTTTCAAGAAGACCATCGCCATCGGCGTAGAGACGCGGAGCGCAAGAGCGAACAAAATTGGAGTAACGCCCGTGGTATTTTTCAACCAATACGCGACCTACCTCGTTAAAGAGAACTACACGTTCATCGAGCATCGGCATTTCGATGGTTCCTGAAAATACTGATTCCAAATCTTCCCGGGTAACCTTTGAGAGATACTCACCGCTAAAGAATGGAATCCCGGCGTGAATTGCGCGATGTAGACAGGCGAGCATCGCTTCCGAATCACACCAGCGCTT
>CANESA010000067.1 GCA_947440735.1 Candidatus Nanopelagicaceae bacterium | reverse complement strand
TATCGGATTAGGCGAACCACACTTTGTTTCTGCCCTGCATGGTCGTGGCAGTGGAGATCTTCTCGATCTCATTGTTAAAGAATTACCTGAAGTTGGTGGCGCTCAAGCACAAGATGGTTATCGTCGTATTGCTCTCATTGGTCGTCCCAATGTAGGCAAGTCAAGTTTGCTTAATGCACTCGCTGGAGAATCTGTCTCGATCGTTGATGATGTCGCAGGTACAACTCGTGATCCCGTCGACTCACTCATTGACTTCGGTGGATCGATCTGGCGTTTTGTCGATACCGCTGGACTAAAAAAGCGTGCCAATCAAGCAAGTGGTACGGATTACTACGCAACGCTACGTACACAAGGAGCACTTGAACGTTGCGAATGTGCAGTTGTCGTTCTTGACGCATCGCTCCCAATTTCAGAGCAAGACTTACGAGTAATCACGATGGTAGAAGAGGCTGGTAAGGCACTTGTTCTAGTGATGAATAAGTGGGATCTCGTTGATGAAGATCGAAGAGACCAGCTAGATAAAGAGATTGAACGCCATCTCGATCAAGTTGAATGGGCTCAACGAGTTAATGTTGCGGCAAAGACCGGATGGCACCGTGATCGTTTAGCACCTGCTATTCGCACAGCCCTTGATTCATGGGAGCGACGAGTACCGACTGCAAAGCTCAACTCATTCTTAGGTGCGTTGATTGGTGCAACACCACCGCCGGTTCGTGGTGGCAAGCAGCCAAAGATTTACTATGCGACGCAGGCTGGAATTTCACCACCAAAATTCGTGGTCTTTTCGAGTGGATGGATCGAGCCGTCCTATCGTCGATTTATCGAACGACGATTACGTGAAGAGTTTGGTTTCCCAGGCACTCCCGTCATGGTCGCTATTCGCGTGAAAGAGCGCGACAAGGAGAACGGCTAGAAGGTATGGCTTCATCGATTGCAACCTGGCCGAATGCTCTTACCGGCCTGCGCGCACTTGGAATTCCGCTCTTTATCTACCTCGCACTTGGGCCACAGGCAGATGGCTGGGCAATCGCCGTTCTGGCAGTAGGGGGAGCCACAGATTACTTTGATGGCAAATTGGCTCGAGCGTTAGGACAGGAATCAAAGCTAGGGGAGATCCTCGATCCCACGATAGATCGTCTCTACATTCTTGCGACGTTGATTGTTCTTTATATGCGTGATGCGATTCCTCTATGGCTGATTGCAACACTCATTGCTCGTGATGCAGTCTTAGCGTTAGTGGCACTCGCATTGGCAGTTAAGGGTAAAGCTCCACTGAAGGTCACCTTCGTTGGCAAAGCGGCAACGTTCAACCTTCTCTACGCTTTCCCATTTCTACTTCTGGCCCTCAGTGATTCCACGGCGGGGGAGATCGCATTCATTCTGGGCTGGGCTTTCGCTATCTGGGGAGTCGCCCTTTATGTGGCTACTGGAGTTTCATACTTCCTGACTGCGCTGAAGGCAATTAGAGTGTGACCGAAGATTTCAAACCATCGCACGTGATTATCTACATACAAGGAGAAGTACATGTCATTGATTCCTGATTCGCTTAAATACACCAAGGAACATGAATGGGTACACGAGAGCTCTCCAACTATTATCCGCATGGGTATCACCGATTATGCGCAGAGTGCACTCGGTGACATCGTTTACGTGCAGTTGCCAAAGGTGGGCGATGTAGTAGTTGCAGATAAAGTGTGCGGTGAAGTCGAATCAACGAAGAGCGTCTCTGAAATCTTCTCACCAGTCAGCGGAACCGTGATCGCAATTAATGATTCACTTGAGGGCAATCCTGAAGTTCTCAATAGCGACCCTTACGGAGCCGGTTGGTTGGCTGATATCGAGGTCTCTGCTGCGCCCGAAGGTTTACTCTCAGCTGACGGTTATCGTCAAATTACCGCGTAGATCTGCCCGTTTACCGACTCTTTTTTCCGCTTGATTTATCCTGGAGAGAGTTCTAGTGTCAGCCTACAGTTGATGTTGAGCTATCTCTAAAAGGTAAGAAGGCGGGTGATTCGTGGCATCTCAGGATGATCGTGAACTCACCACAACCCTTCGCTTAGGTTCGCAACCAGAAGTTTCCCCCACAGAGAGTCCGCTCCTTGAGAGCTATCTCGCTGCCGCTTCTGATGATGAAAAGGCAATTCTCGAAGAGATTATCAACGGCTCTCGCGATAAATCTATGTTGATCATCTTTAAAGGGCCATCAAAAGGCTCCAGATATCTCATCACTCGCGAAGGAGCCACAATTGGCCGCTCTCATGAGAGCGAGATTTTTCTTGATGATGTGACGGTCTCTAGATCACATGCAGCGATTTCGTATGAGGCGCAACAGGTGCGCTTCGGACTCGCTGATCGATCTAGTTTGAACGGAACATATGTCAACGGTTCGGTAGTTGAAAAAGCTAATTTGAGTCATGGTGATCAGGTGCAGATAGGCAAGTTCCATCTGCTCTTTGTTACCGGTCAGAAATAATTAACAGGGGAGAGACAGTGAGCGTTCCAGCACGTGCCTATTTAAGTATTGGTGAAGTTCTATCTAAGCTTCGTGGTGACTTTCCAGATATCACCATCTCAAAAATTCGCTTCCTTGAATCTGAAGGGTTGATCGAGCCACAGCGCACACCTTCCGGTTATCGTAAATTCACTAGTGCGGACCTGGAACGCCTTCGCTATGTACTTCTTGCCCAACGTGATCACTATCTGCCATTGCGCGTTATCAAGGAGAATCTTGATGCGATGGATCGCGGCTTAGAGCCTGCTCCACTCTCAGGTGGAAGTGCGAGCCCTCGTCCAGCGTTAGGTTTAGCAACAGTCGATGGCGAACTATCTCCATCGAACTTTGCACCATCTGCAGATATGCGACTTTCACGAGATGAACTCGTCAAGGCTTCAGGAATCACAGATGCAGCCCTTACCGAACTCGAGAGCTTTGGGTTGATTTCAATCCGCGGTCGTCATTACGACGCCGATGCCCTTTCAGTAGCGACTGCAGTTGCTGCTATGTCAGCCTTTGGAATCGAGCCGCGTCACCTTCGTTCATTCAAATCAGCGGCAGATCGCGAGATCGGTCTGATTGAGCAGGTCATCACTCCTCTGAATCGTCAAAAGAATTCTGACTCCAAAGCACGAGCCGAGGAAGTCTCCAAGGAGATCGCAGCGCTCTCGATTCGCCTGCATGCATCCCTTGTTCGCGCAGGTCTTAATCGTCCGCGATAGAGTCACATCATGAGCGATGAGGTCACTCCATTTATCAGTATGGAGGTAGTGGGAGTTCGTATTGAGATGCCCTCTAATCAACCGATCGTTTTACTCAAAGAGATTGATGGCACACGCTTTCTCCCTATCTGGGTCGGCGCGGCCGAAGCGACAGCGATTGCATTCGCCCAGCAAGGCATCAATCCGGATCGACCGCTAACTCATGACTTGATGCGCGATCTCTTGCAGACCCTTGATGCCACGTTGCTTGCAGTTCAGATCACGCATCTTAGAGATGGCGTCTTCTTCGCCACCCTGCAATTGCGCACTCACGAAGATGCTGCCTTGGCCATCTCAGCTCGACCATCAGATGCGATCGCCCTAGCGTTGCGAAGCCAGAGCAATATCGTCGCATCTCGAGATTTGGTGGATCAGGTGGGGATTGAGATCCCAGAACGGTTGATCCAAGAGATGGATGCAGAGGGCCAGCCAATCGAGGCGCCGAGCGCCGACCTAGACGCTTTCCGCGAATTTTTGGATCAGATCAACCCCGAGGACTTCGCGGGATAAGTCTCAACCTCTAGTTGAGGTTTGGTTCGTGTCGGTCATTGAATGCAACGGTGGCGCTGCGTATATTTGCCTACCAGAGCACCTCTTCCCCAAGAGAAAAGAGAAATTCGTGACCTCCCCAGTTACGCCAGGCACACCAGCCACGCCAGAGATCGGTTACCGCGGAGCTACTGCATGTTCAGCTGCAGGAATTTCTTACCGTCAGCTCGATTATTGGGCACGCACCGGTCTAGTAGAACCTAGCGTTCGAAGTGCAACTGGTTCTGGAACATCACGACTTTATGGTTTCCGCGACATCCTCGTTCTAAAAATTGTTAAGCGATTACTTGATGCTGGAATTTCTCTACAAAATATTCGCACTGCGGTAACACATCTTCGCAGCAGGGGAGTGAACGATCTTGAGCGAATTACTTTGATGAGCGATGGCGCATCAATTTATGAATGTGCAAGCCCGGATGAAATCGTTGACTTACTTGCAGGTGGACAAGGCGTATTCGGAATTGCAGTGGGCAAGGTCTGGCACGAAGTTGAAGGGTCGCTAGCAAACCTTCAAGGTGAGGTTGATGGTTCACCTGCACGTGGTGAAGGTAACGATGAACTTTCCATGCGTCGCAAGGCTAAAGGCGCCTAAAGAAGCTTTCCGCTCTATATTTCTCCTCTGCGAAGTCAACAGGGGGATTAGTGGCTATCGAGCGTACGTTTCAGGATCGTCATATTGGGCCGACCCATCGCGATGAAAAGGCGATGCTCACAGCCCTAGGCTACAAAGATTTAGCAAGTTTTATTAGCGATGTTGTTCCATCAAATATCGCAATCAAAGGCG
>CANESA010000066.1 GCA_947440735.1 Candidatus Nanopelagicaceae bacterium | reverse complement strand
CACTTAACGATTTAATGCTTCCGATTGTTAAGGGTTACGGTTCAGAGAAATCGTGGACACTTCTTGGTACTGAATCACTTCAAACATTTGGTGGCGCTGGCTTCACGCGCGATTGGCCGATCGAACAGTATGTGCGCGATGCAAAGATTGATACCTTGTACGAAGGAACAACCGCAATTCAAGGCCTTGATTTCTTCTTCCGCAAGATTGTAAAAGATGGTGGTAAAGCCCTAGGGATCCTCGGAAAAGAGATCGGTGCATTTGCAGCTACTGGCGGAGCACACGATGCACAGAAGCAAGCACTTCTTAAGGCACTTGGCGATCTTCAGGGAATGGTCGGAGTTCTTGTCGGACATGCAATGTCATCACAAGAGAAAGCTGATGAGATCTACAAGGTTGGTCTCAACACTTCTCGCGTACTGATGGCTGTCGGTGACATCATCACAGCGTGGCTCTTGCTACGTCAGGCTGATATCGCAACTGCAAAAATTGCAGCCGGTCCTGGAAAGGATGCAGCTTTCTTTGAAGGAAAGATTGCATCAGCTCACTTCTTCGTCGCTAACTATTTGCCACATATCACCGCCGATCGCAAGATCGTAGAAGGCACAGATAGCGCAATCATGGAGATTTCCGAGAACGCTTTTTAATCAGATACTCTTTGCGGATGCTTAATCGCTTCCGAGGTGAGATCTACCTGATCACAGGTGCGCTCTTCTTCTCATTTAACGGTGTGATCTCGACTCTTGTCTTAGATCACTTATCGCCATTTCGCCTCACTCAGGTGAGATGTATCGGAGCCTTCGCGATCATCTTCGTTATTGTTGCCTCTCGTAATTTTCAGTCATTGAAAGCTACTCGCCGCGAACTCCCCACCTTGGCCTTACTTGGCATCGTTGGTTTTGCAGCTGTGCAGGCAGGCTATTTTCTAGGAATTCAGCGCGGAATACCCTTAAGCCTTGTCCTGATTATCGAATTTACCGCACCTATTTGGATCGTTCTCTGGATCAAATTTGTTCAGAAGAAGGCTGTCCCGAATGGCATGTGGGGAGGAATCGCACTGGCATTTATCGGACTGATCTTTATTGCAAAGGTCTGGGATGGTTTCACCTTCGATCTCTTAGGAATTATGGGCGCACTCATCTCAGCTTTTGCAATCGCCGTCTATTTCCTCGTTGGATCTTCAGTGGGTAAGACACGTTCTGCACAATCAATTACCGTCTGGGGACTTGGAATGGCAGGGCTGACATGGGGGATTGTGATGCCGGTGTGGCAATTCCCCTTTGAAATTTTTACTACGGATATGAATCTGCAGGGAATTTTTGATGGAACTTTTGTACCGGGATGGGTCTTGATCACGTGGATTATTCTGATGGGAACGATCGTTCCTTATCTCTTTGTTGTTGGAGGTCTGCGCAGATTATCTCCCTCGACAAGTAGCGTGATGGGAATGTTAGAGCCAGTAATGGCCGGCGTATTTGCGTGGATCTGGTTGGCACAGAGTTGGGCGCCGATCCAATTAGGTGGAGCCGCAATTGTTCTTGTTGGAATCTATATTGCAGATAAAGCAAAGATCGCAGTCACCAGCGATAAATAACTACTCGTTCCAACCACCATCGCCGGGTGAAGCTGGTTGGTCAAAATCTTGTGGTTGTGATGATGTGAAGTCGCGACCAGCGCCAGGATTTTCAGCCATATCTGTAAAGCGTGCAAAGTGGAGCTGTGCTGAAACTTTAATTGTTCGCGTCGGTCCGTTACGGTGCTTTGCAACATGTAGATCGGCCTCACCTTGGCGGTTCTGTGAGTCATACATATCTTCACGGTGGAGCAAGATAACAACGTCGGCATCCTGTTCAATCGAACCAGATTCACGTAGGTCAGAGAGCATCGGACGCTTATCAGTTCGTTGTTCAGGTCCACGGTTGAGCTGTGAGATTGCGATCACTGGAATATCGAGTTCCTTCGCCATCAACTTAAGCTGACGTGAGAATTCAGATACTTCTTGCTGACGATTCTCAACCTTCTTGCCTGAGCTCATCAACTGGAGGTAGTCGATAACAATGAGTTTGAGGTCATGGCGTTGCTTCAGGCGACGAGCCTTGGCGCGGATCTCCATCATCGAAAGGTTCGGTGAATCATCAATAAAGAGCGGGGCGTCTGAAATTTCACCCATACGACGAGCAAGTTTCGCCCAATCATCATCGCTGAGTTGTCCTGAGCGAATGTTATTAAGTCCTACGCGCGCCTCTGCAGAGAGCATACGCATAGTGATTTCTGATTTAGACATTTCAAGAGAGAAGATGACTGCACATTTATTTTCGTGAATCGCTGCATGGCGTGCGATATCAAGACCTAGCGTTGATTTACCAACTGCAGGACGGGCTGCGAGAACAATCATGTTGCCGGGATGGAAACCATGTGTCAGAAGATCAAGATCACGGAAACCACTCTTTACACCTTCAGCGCCGCCGCCCTTAGCGATTGCTTCAATCTCATCGAGTGCTTGCGGTAAAATTGTTGAGAGCTGCACATAATCTTCTGATGTACGTCGCTCTGTCACTGCATACACTTCAGCTTGCGCTTGATCTACTGCATCATCAACTTCACCTTCGGAGTTATATCCGAGTTGAACAATCTTTGTTCCTGCCTCAACAAGGCGACGCATGATTGCATGTTCGAGAATAATCTTTGCGTAGTAGCCAGCATTTGCAGCAGTTGGTACTGAAGAGATAAGTGTGTGCAGATATGGTGCACCACCGGCGCGTGCGATATCACCGCGCTTTGTCAATTCTGCCGAAACTGTAATCGCATCAGCTGGTTCACCACGGCCATAGAGATCAAGAATTGCATCAAAGATAAGTTCATGTGCTGGGCGATAGAAATCTCGTTCGCGAACAACTTCGATCACATCTGCAATTGCATCTTTTGAGAGCATCATTGCACCGAGAACAGATTGTTCTGCGATCAAATCTTGTGGTGGCGTGCGCTCGAACTCCGCGCCAACAGTCTGATAGTTGCGCGATGAGTTATTGGGAAGTTCTGCGATGCTCACAGTGCACACACTCCCATCTGCCACCGACACCATAGGTATGGCCTCGTCATTACTATGAAGCGAAACTTAGGTGAGAGGTGGCCCCTGAAGCGAAAATCAAGGGCGAGCCATGTGGAGAAGGTGTGCATAAGGGGGTGGATAAAGGGGGATAACCCTGTGGATGGGTGTGTATAAGGTGTGGGTAACCCACCCCGTTAAGTGAAGAAAGGGTTAAAAGTCCTGTTCAGAGCCTTGTTTTCCCTCCACAGGGTGAATCGGAAAGAAAGTTTACAAAGTCTTACCAGATGAGATCGCCCGCTACCCCGTGAACGCTATCTGCGATGGGAAGATTCCATACATGATTCTCGACTCCGCTCTCTATCAAGATGGGCGACGCAACCATCAGGACGCTTCGATCTCAGAGCTCATCTCTTTTGCGCGCCGAGAAGGTGGCTTTGTCTGGGTAGGTGTTTCAGAACCATCGACTGCCGAATTCGAAAAGCTTGCAGCAGATTTTGAGTTCCACCCCTTAGCAATTGAAGATGCGGTGATGGCAAAGCAGCGCGCAAAGTTAGAGATGTACGAGGGGATGACATTTGTTGTTCTCCGCACAACGTTCTACGAAGATCGCGCGAGTCAAGTCACTACAGGTGAGATTCTGGCATTTATCGGTGAGCATTACATTGTTGTCGTCCGCCATGGAGAAGGCTCTCCCCTTACCGGTGTACGAAATAGATTAGAGCAACAACCTCATCTACTCGCGCATGGACCATACGCAGTCCTGCATGCGATTGTGGATTCAGTAATCGATACCTACATAGCAATTACTGGTGAGTTAGAGAAAGATGTAATCGAAGTAGAGCAGAGCGTCTTTAGCGATCGTACAGCGTACAACTCAGAGAAGATCTACTTCTTAAAACGTGAACTCTTAGAATTTAGTCATGCTATTCATCCATTGCTTGTTCCCTTGCAGCGCTTAGCCGTTGACTTCAATGACATTGTTCCTGATGAGCTTGCTCCATTTTTCCGTGACACTCTCGATCATCTTCATAGCGCAATCGATATCGCAGATGGCCTTGATAATCTTTTGACATCGGCCCTCAGCGCTGATTTGGCACATGTGCAGGTGCAACAGAATGAAGATATGCGCAAAATAACATCGTGGGTAGCACTCGCTGCAACCCCCACAATGTTGGCAGGTATTTATGGAATGAACTTTGATCATATGCCAGAGTTAGGGTGGACCTTCGGTTATCCACTAGTTGTGGGTGTAATGGTTGTTGTAACTAGTGTTCTTTACTATAAATTTAAGAAAGCCGATTGGTTATAAAGCAAAAGCCCCTCGCTTGCGCGAGGGGCCTTTGACTTTAACTACTAGTTACTAAGTAATTACTTAGCTGGTACTACTGAGACGGTAACGCTTGCAACAACTCCGTGTGCAAGTGAAACCTTGACTGCATGGTTGCCAGTCTTCTTGACGTGTCCAGCAGTCTTGATGCTGTGACGATCAATATCTGTACCTGCAGCTGCCTTGATTGCAGCAGCGATATCTTTATCTGTAACTGAACCGAACAAACGACCGTT
>CANESA010000065.1 GCA_947440735.1 Candidatus Nanopelagicaceae bacterium | reverse complement strand
TCAACGCCTTCGCGATCAAGACGCGAGTTGACCATCTTCTTCTCTGCCCATGAATCTGGGACCTGCTTAATGCAGACTGCAATCTTCATAAGCCTAGGTTACTCATCAGTAGCAATATTCACAATCTAAAAACACGGCAAGATACCCCTCATGCTTCCTGCAGATCCCCGCACCTTGGGCGCCACAGTCACAGATGGTGGAACCAACTTTGCTATCTGGAGCAATGCGGCCGATGCGATCGAGCTCTGCCTCTTTAATGAGGTCAATGGAAAATTAGTCGAGACGCGCTTTGCACTCTCTCATCGAAATGGCCCTGTGTGGCATGGATATCTGGCCGGAGTCAGGCCAGGTCAACGGTATGGCTATCGCATCTATGGGCCGTGGCAACCAGAACATGGATCTAGGTTTAATGCAGCGAAGTTAGTCATTGATCCATACGCGCATAAGCTCGATGGCACGCTGCAGTACGTGCCAGAAATTTATGGACACGTAGCAACCGATGAGATTGGTAGCGGTGATCTCACCGCGCGCGATAGCCGCGATAGCGCACCCTTTGTTCCACTCTCTGTTGTGACCGAATATCACCCACGACATATTGATCGCCCGCTCACCTCTTGGGCGAAAACTTTGATCTATGAAGCACATGTACAGGGCTTAACTGCAAAGAATCTTGCGATTGCCGAAAATGAACGCGGTACATATAAAGCTCTCGGACATCCCAGCACGATTGCACATTTAAAATCACTCGGCGTCACTGCCTTAGAACTTCTGCCAATACATACATACGCGACAGAGCCAACGATTTGGTCTCGCGGACGTAAGAATCACTGGGGATATAACGCGCTCGCCTTTAGCGCGCCGCACGCAGAATATGCAGCCACCGAAGATCCCACATCAGAATTACAGTGGGCGGTCGACCAACTTCATCAGGCAGGTATCGAAGTAATTTTAGATGTTGTCTATAACCACACCGCTGAAGGCGGCGTTGGTGGACCCACGCTCTCCTTTAGAGGAATTGATAACAAGGGTTACTACCGACATGACGAAGCTGATAATTACATCGATGTCACAGGATGCGGAAATACATTTGCCGCCAGTAACCCACAGAACGTGCGTTTTATCATCGATTCATTGCGCTGGTGGATTGAGGTAATTGGCGTTGATGGATTCCGCTTTGACCTTGCCACTGCTCTCTACACAAGTCACTCGGCCTTTAACTCTTCACTCATGTCAGCTATTGAATCTGATTCAGTCTTGCGGAATTTCAAGATGATTGCAGAGCCGTGGGATATCTCGCGATACTCACTCGGTGATTTTCCGCATCCATTCCGCGAATGGAACGATGCCTACCGCGATGCCATCAGACAGTTCTGGCTTGAAGATATTGCGCGTGGATATGGCGAGGGAGTTGCCGATATCGCATCTCGTATCAGCGGTTCTAGCGACATCTTCTATTATCGCGGTCCTACATCCTCAATTAACTTCATCACCGCACACGATGGATTTACTCTCAATGATTTAGTGAGCTACACATCGAAAAACAATGGAGCTAACCAAGAAGATAACCGTGATGGCGCAAGTGATAACCGTTCGTGGAATTCTGGTGTGGAAGGTCCGACGGACGATGCGCAGATATTGGCCACTCGTCAAAGTTTAAAGAAGTCGATGTTAGCCACATTGCTTCTCTCATCTGGTGTTCCAATGCTCACCATGGGCGATGAAGTAAGTCGCTCTCAAGCTGGATCAAATAATGCGTACTCAATGCCACGCGATATGAGCGTTGGCATTGCTGACTTGCCAGAAACATTTGGCGGAGGCTGGGCTATGGATTGGGATTTAGATCCCGCGCAGAAAGATATCCGCGATGCTGTCGAGATGTTAGCCAGCATTCGCAATACTTATTTGGCAGATGTTGCCTCTGAATTTTTCACCGGAACGCTAGATCAAGGCACGCAACGAAAAGATATTGCCTGGTTTAGTTTGGGTGGTCACGAGATGAGTGATGACCATTGGGCAGATGGTGAGAAACGATCTCTCACAGTATTTATCGATGCGGGATCAGATCGCGGTCTGCTTCTGTTGCTTAACTCTTCTACGCAGCCAACTGCGTTTACTTTTCCCGATAGCACCTGGGGAGATTCTTTCCGTTCCATATTTGATGCTTCGCATGTGACGTCAGAACATGAACCAACACTTGCCCTTCCATCTTCGAAAGTCGATGTTGCAGCACATTCTGCTCAAGTGTGGCTCGTTACGCGCAGTACTAGGTAGTAATTCTGCTCGTCAATTATGATTGTCACATGCTCGCAACTATTGCACCTGGACAAGGTTCGCAAACTCCAGGAATGCTTCTTCCGTGGATTGCAGATCCTTCCAAGGCCGAACTCTTACGCCAATGGTCAGATGCTATTGATTTAGATTTATTGCACTTAGGCACAACAGCGGACGCGGATGAAATTCGCGATACAGCCAACGCTCAGCCACTCATCGTCGCAGCAGGGCTTCTCAGTGCAGGGGCTTTAGATCTAGAAGGCATGTTTTCATATGTTGCAGGTCATTCTGTTGGCGAGATTACTGCAGCAGCGTTAGCTGGAGTGATTACTGACGTTGATGCGCTACGACTTGTGCGTGTGCGCGGTCTCGAGATGGCAAAAGCTGCTGCAGCATCTCCATCTGGAATGTCGGCAGTACTTGGCGGAGATCGTGACGTTGTTCTTGCCGCAATTACAGAAGCAGGTCTTATTGCAGCAAATGACAATGGTGGCGGACAGATAGTTGCAGCGGGTGACCTAGATGCACTTGCTTCACTCGCTCCAGAAGGTGCGCGAGTGCGCGCTCTACAAGTTGCAGGCGCATTTCACACCCACTTTATGTCTCCAGCTGTTGAGGCCTTTAGCGACTTTGCATCAACGATCACAACATCTGATCCCGCAGTTGGAGTTCTCTCTAATCGTGATGGTCAAGTATTGAACTCAGGAAGTGAAATTCTTTCTCGAATCGTCTCTCAAGTGGCTAACCCTGTGCGTTGGGATCTCTGCATGTCAACGATGCAAAGATCAGGTGTGACACGAGCGCTTGAGGTCGCACCTGCTGGAACTCTTGTGGGACTTCTTAAGCGCGCCGCAGAAGGTATTGAAGGCTTTGCGTTTAAATCACCTGATGACCTCGCAGCAGCGAACCAATTCGTAAGTAGCAAGGGATAACTCATGACGATCAAAGCAAAGACCGGCTCACACTCACGCATTCTCGCTGTCGGCTCTTATCGACCAAAGCGACTTGTTATGAATTCAGAGATTGTCGATCGCATTGAATCAAATGATGAATGGATTCAACAGCGCACAGGTATTCAATCTCGCCGCTTTGCAGATGAGAGCGAATCAGTAGTTGATATGGCTTGTTGGGCAGCCGAGTCTGCTCTTGAGCGTGCAGGTATCTCGATTGCTGATATCGATACTGTCATCGTCGCCACTATTACATTTCCTCACCAAGCACCGAGTGCAGCAACTGCGATTATCGCTCGACTGGGTAACCCTGCCGCTGCCGCCTTTGATATTGGCGCAGCATGTGCCGGCTTTAGTTATGCCGTCTCTATGGCCCACGACTTTGTCTTTGCAGGTACTTCCAAAAAGGTTCTTGTTATCGGTGTAGAAAAGATTTCTGATTTCACAAATCCCGATGATCGCGCCACTGCATTTATCTTTGCCGATGGAGCGGGTGCAGTTGTGATTGGTGCATCTGATACACCAGGTATTGGGCCAGTGGTGTGGGGCTCGGATGCCGAAAACCGTGATGCGATCACGATGGATCCTCCATGGACTACGATGCGCAGTGCAACGCAGAAAAGTGTCGGCGATATTGATTGGCCAAATATTTCTCAAGAGGGACAGAAAGTTTTCCGTTGGGCTGTCTATGCAATCAGCAAGGCCGCTCTCGCTGCGATCGAACAAGCAGGGCTCACTGTCGATGACATCGATGTCTTTATTCCTCATCAAGCAAATCTTCGAATTATTGAAACGATGGCAAAAGAGATGAAGCTGCCGGCAACAACAGTGATTGCAGATGATATTCGTGTCAATGGAAATACATCTGCAGCATCGATTCCTCTTGCGATGGATATTCTCCTTACCGATCGCCCAGATCTACATGGCAAGACAGCGCTGATTATCGGATATGGCGCAGGTCTCGTTTATGCGGGGCAAGTGGTCGAACTTCCGCCAAAACCATAAATTTTCTCTCAGAATGCCTGCAATTACTCGATAGTAAGGCTTGGATCAGAGAGAATAGCGACTTGAAATAACCGTTCAACTTATTGAGATAGAAAAGGAAATAACAATGGCGCTTTCACCAGCCGATGTACTTGCAGGACTTAAAGAGATCGTAGAAGAAGTTGCTGGAGTCTCAGCATCAACAATCGAACTCGACAAGAACTTTACCGATGACCTCGAAGTAGATTCATTGAGCATGGTCGAAGTTGTTGTAGCTGCTGAAGAGCGCTTTGGTGTAAAGATTCCTGATGAGGCAGTGACAGATCTCGTCACAGTCGGCGATGCCGTTAACTTCATCGTCAACGCTGCAAAGTAAGTAATAGCGAAGCGGTAGTTTCTTCACATGACACGACGCGTTGTTGTCACAGG
>CANESA010000064.1 GCA_947440735.1 Candidatus Nanopelagicaceae bacterium | reverse complement strand
TTCTGATTTCCATTGACAGACTTTCCGATACCAGGGATTCGCACAATAAGAAGGAGCACTATTGAGATGATCAACCCAAATTTGGCGAGTTGCTTCCATCGTTCCAGGGAGAGGCGCGAGAGGACAATAGCCATCGGAATACAGAAGACTAAGAAGATAAGTTGGCGAATAAAAATTGCTATCGATGAACCCTTAGTATCGAGTGAGTAGATAGAGGATGCAGAGAAAACCATGACAAGACCGATAATTGAAAGTAGCCCTGCTGAGATTACTAAACCGTAAAAGGCGGCAGCAGGGTTGTGCAACTTGCTCTTGGCCGGTGCCTTACTCATCCCAAAGCCTTCCGTACTGCATCAGCAAATCGATCGCCACGATCGGCATAGGAAACAAATTGATCCATCGAGGCACATGAAGGTGCGAGAAGAACTGTATCTCCTGTGACTGCGCACGACTGTGCAGCAGCGACGATCGCCTCCATAAATGAATTAGAGGCTCCCCCGCGCTGATAATCAGAAGGCGGGTCAATCTCAATCACCTTCACGTGTGGAGCATGCTCTGCAAGTGCTGTTGTAAAGAGCGCACGATCTGTACCGATAAGAATTGCAGCTTTGATTCGTGGATGTGCTCGCGCAACGAGGGTGCTTACATCGGCACCTTTTGCTAAGCCACCAGCGATCCAAATGACTGAGAGAGCAGAGAGAATTGATGCGGTTGCTGCATGTGGATTTGTTGCTTTCGAATCATCTATCCACGTGATGCCATTGTCCTCGGCGACGACCTCAATGCGATGGCGACCAAGTGTGAACTCAGATAGCGCTTTTCCGATGGCTTCGTGCGAGACACCAACGGTACGAGCCAATCCAGCTGCGGCCAAAGCATTAGATACGTTATGCGGAACTGTCGGCTTCACATCAGCTATTTCTGCAATCATCGACGCTTCTTGCGGATCTGAGACAAATGCACGATCTACCAGGAGCTCTTCTACGACGCCGATTTCTCCAGGGCCAGGGGTATCGAGAGAGTAAAAGACTTTTCTACCATTCCAATGAGTTGTGCGAGTTACTACTTCTTTATCATCGCCATTAAGAATTGCTGTCATCGAGCGGTCAAGGATTGAGAGCTTTGCTTGCGCGTAACTTTCAAAGCTTCCATGCCAATCTGTGTGATCATCTGCAATATTAAGAATTGCCGAAGCAACAAACTCGGCACGCTGCAACCAATGAAGCTGAAAACTTGAGAGTTCAAGTACGAGTACCTCATAGGACTCAGCGCTATCTACGCACTCAATAACAGTCTTGCCTACATTGCCGCATGCCACTGCATGAACACCTCCTGCGCGAAGTGCTGCTGCTGTCATTTCAACTGTAGTCGTCTTTCCATTTGTGCCAGTAAGAGCCAACCATTTCTGTCCTGGAGATCGCTCTTCCTTGATTGCCCAGGCAAGATCGATTTCATTGAGCAATGGGATCTCAGTAGCTTGAGCTTTTTGAATAAGTGGATGGGACTCTTTCCAGCCAGGGGAGATGAGAACGAAATCAAAATCAGAGACGTTTACTGCCGATGGTTTAAGAATCGAGAATTCAATATCTGTTGTGAGTGTGTCATCAACAATCGTGACTTGTGTATCCCGGGCAATCAGTGAACGGGCAGAGGCGAGGCCGGTGACACCAGCACCCAACACAAGGACCTTCTTATCTTTTAAATCTCCGGAGAAGCTCATCGATAATTATTCGCAGCGCCTTTAGCCTGCGATCCAATCTGCGTAGAAGAGACCTAGTCCACCCGCAACACAGAGACCGCCAATGATCCAGAAACGAATGACGATCGTTACCTCGCCCCATCCCATGAGCTCAAAGTGATGTTGAAGCGGAGCCATCTTAAACACTCGTTTTCCGCCAGACATTTTGAAGTAAAGAGTCTGGATTATCACTGACATTGTGATGATGACGAATAATCCACCGAGTGGAATCAAGAGCAGTTCAATGCGCAGCATGGTGGCAATTCCTGCAAGCGCGCCGCCGAGGGCAAGTGAACCTGTGTCGCCCATAAATATCTTTGCAGGCGAAGCATTCCACCACAAAAATCCAGTACACGCACCAGCGAAAGCAGCAGCTAATACTGCGATATCGAGAGGGTCGCGCACTTGGTAACAATTGATACCCGGTGTAACCGCACAGCTCTGTCCAAACTCCCACACACCGATCAAAATGAATGAGATGAATGTAAGAACTGAAGCACCTGATGCAAGTCCGTCGAGACCATCTGTGAGGTTAACGCCATTACTAGTTGCGGTAACCATGAGGGCAACCCACACAACTACCAATATCGCACCAAGAGTAATTGAGGTATCTCTCACGGTGGAAAGTTGAGATGAAATAGGTGTTAATCCATCTGAATCAGCAAACTTGGTTCCGAAGTATGCAAAAACTGAAGCTACGAGAACCTGGCCAATTAATTTTTGACGCGAGGTCAGTCCCTGTGACTGTTTTCTTGAGACCTTAAGCCAGTCATCTAAAAATCCTACAAATCCAAGTGCAACTACAAGTCCGATCACCAACCCCGCCGAAGCTGTGATGGCTGTTCCGCTAAGGAGATGCGCAACGAGATAGGAAACGATAGCGGCGACAATAATGATGATGCCACCCATGGTGGGTGTTCCACGCTTAGTGTGGTGAGATGACGGTCCATCATCACGAATGATCTGGCCATATCCCTTCTTTGCCAATGCGCGAATTAAAAGTGGCGTACCGAAAAGTGAGATCAGCAGTGCAAAGCCACCGGCTGCAAGGATTGTCTTCACTCTTCTTCTCCCCCTGCTGTTATCTTTCTCTTAACAACTTCTTCAATCTCGTCTGCAAGAATTTCAAATCTCTCTGATCGTGACGCTTTTACTAAAATCACATCTCCCGGCTCAATCTGCTCTGCAATAGCTCGAGCGCCACTGCGATCACAGAGATGAAGATTGGTCTGACCTTCAACAGTCTGCGCTGGTTGATACTCCGGTGCATCTACACAGACAAGATGATCAATTCCCATCTGATAGGCAAGGGTGCCAACTTGCTGATGGGCTGTGGCTGAAGACTCGCCGAGTTCTGCCATTTTTCCCAGAAAGGCCCATGCGCGCCCGCCTCGTTCTTGTGCAAAGAGAATCAGAGTGCGCAGGGCTGCCTCCACGGCATCTGGGCTCGCGTTATATGAATCATTGATCAGAAGCACCTCGGAGAATTCGTGAATCTCCATACGCCACTTGCTCTCGATGAGTGCAGTGGAGAGTGCTGTTGCTATCGAATCTATTGAGAAGCCGAGTGCGCTACCTACCGCTGCGCAGGCAAGTGCATTTGAAATTTGATGTTCTCCCACAATGCGAAGACCTACTGCAGCTCGACCAGCAGGGGTAACGAGATCAAAGTGCGGGCGACCTTCGCGCATTTCAATTTCTGTCGCTCGGACATCATCTGAGTGATCAGTTCCAAAGGCAATGGTGCGACCATTATGCAAACTCTTCATAGCCTTCGTGTATGGATCGTACTGTCCAAGAATTGCAATCCCAGGGCTCGAAAGTGACGAGATCAACTCTGACTTTGTCTTTGCAATCGCTTCAATTGAGCCAAATTCACCGACATGAGCCATCCCCACTCGAAGAACAACGGCAATATCTGGTTGAACAATCGATGCCAGATGTGCAATGTCTCCAGAGTGGCGTGCTCCCATTTCGATCACTACGTATTTAGTGGCTGACGAGCAAGCCAAAAGCGTCAGTGGAACACCTAATTCATTGTTGTAATTTCCAGAAGGGGCAACAGTTTCGCCGTGTTGGGAGAGCATGTGGCGGAGAAGATCTTTTGTCGTTGTTTTTCCTTGTGAACCGGTAATTCCAATAACCATAAGATCTTTTAACTCAGATCGTGCAAAGCGAGCTAATAAAGTGAGTGCGTCGGTGACATCTTTAACGAGAATGTGTCGGTGAGCGACGGGGCGAGTAGTGATTGCAAGAACTGCTCCGTGAGAAAAGGCATCCTCAACAAAATCGTGTCCATCAACTCTTTCACCTTGAATTGCTAAGAAAATTCCGCCTTGCTCAACCTCGGAAGATTTCAAGGATGGGCCAGCGGTTACGAGAATGTCCTCACCTGATAGTGAGCCACCCATCACCTGGGCAATCTGTGAAGCCTTCATAGAGTTCATCGCGGCCCCTCAAGAATTTTTGCGAGCACAAGACGATCATCAAAATCTATTTTCTGACCTTTGATCTCTTGCCCGTTTTCGTGCCCTTTGCCAAGTGCGAGAAGAGTGTCACCAGGCTGGCAGAGTGAGACGGCATAAGCCATCGCCTCGTAGCGATCGATGATTACTCGAGAAGGCTCACCAATAGGGAGATGCTTACTCATATCTTCCAGAATTTTTCTAGGATCTTCGCTCCGTGGATTATCGCTAGTAAAGATAGCGATTCCAGATTCTTCAATCAGAGCGCTCCCCATCAGCGGTCGCTTAGAGGCATCGCGGTCTCCCCCGCACCCAAGAACTGCGACGACCTTTCCAGATGTGAACTCTCTTGCTGTTGCAATCACATTTCGTACCGCATCTGGAGTGTGGGCGTAATCAACGAGCGCTGTGAAATCTTGGCCGCAATCAACTGACTCCAT
>CANESA010000063.1 GCA_947440735.1 Candidatus Nanopelagicaceae bacterium | reverse complement strand
ATCGAAGCACCATCCTTAAATGTAGGACGGCATGCCATGGTGAGTGATTTCAATGAGTAAGCTGATACTTGAACTGCGGTGGCAACATCTTCCCAGGCTGTATTGAGAAAGTTTCCTCCGAGTGCCGCCTCTGGGGCGAAACCAATTGAGTGCACAACGCCATCAAGATGTGGAACATGCTTGCGAACGTGCTCAGCCAAACCATCGAGATGACCTTGATCAGTAACATCGAGTTCGATAATTGGTGGTGTTTGTGGAAGGCGACCTGCAATACGAGTAGTAAGGCTTAACGCGCGACCAAAGCCAGTAAGAAGAACGTTTGCACCTTCTTCTTGCGCGATCTTGGCGATGTGAAAAGCGATTGAACCGTCGGTAAGAACACCGGTAACAAGAATGTTTTTGCCTTGAAGGATTCCCACTTAGTGCCCCATTCCTAATCCGCCATCAACGGGAATAATCGCTCCAGTGATGTAACTTGCCTTTGGTGAAGCAATAAAACTCACTACAACGGCGATCTCTTCAGCGCTACAAAAGCGACCCAGAGGTACTTGTCCTGCGATATCGCCGCGTCTCTTCTCATCCAAATCAGCTGTCATATCTGTCTCTACAAATCCTGGTGCAATGACATTTGCAGTTATTGAACGTGAACCTAGTTCGCGTGCAAATGATCGCGCCATTCCAACCAATCCCGCCTTGCTGGCAGAGTAATTCACCTGTCCGGCCGCTCCTACTCCGCCCACTACCGAACCGATGAAGATCAGACGCCCGCGCTTAAGTTTGAGAAGTCCTTTTGAAGCGCGTTTAGCAACTCTGAATGCGCCGGTGAGATTGGTATCGATAACGGAAGTGAAATCCTCTTCGCTCATTCGCAAAACCAAGGTGTCCTTTGTGATTCCAGCATTGGCAACAATGATTTCAGGAATCCCCCACTGCTCCTCAATCGAAGCAAAGGCAGCTTCTACCGATTCTTCTGACGTGACATCCATCAATACCGATTTAAATCCAACTGGTGCGCTTCCACCGCGGTAGGTGATGACAACATCGCAACCATCAGATTCAAGGGCGGTAGCGATGGCTAAACCAATTCCGCGATTACCGCCGGTGACCAGTGCTAGAGGGCTCGCTTCGCTTGCTTCGCTCATATGGCCAAACTTACCCTGCTACCTATGCGTAACATGCATTTGGAGTCGCTCTTCGGCCGTGACGCACATACTCTTATCGCATGGCATCGACATCAGGAGCGGGTGAGAACGAGGTTTATGACGTCACCAGCGCACCCAAAGCCCTGAGTAACGATCTCTCGGGTCGCCAGAAGAGATATTTCATCTCCATGATGATTAGAACCTTGTGTTTTATCCTTACGGTCATTCTGCCAAGTCCCTTTAGATGGATCGCCCTCTTTGGAGCTGTGACTCTGCCCTATGTCGCGGTAGTCATCGCCAATGCTGGACGCGAAACCATCACACCTGGCGCGGCTCTCTTATCTAAGAAACCTCGCTCTCTTTCTTAACTAGAATCTCCACTGTGATTCGGTCAGGCGAGAAGAGCGCGACACTCAAAAGTTTAATCGCCATCCTTCTTGTCATCGGCTGCTTATGGGCTTCTCAGTGGCAATTTCATCGTGGCCAAGATCGCAGTGAGCGTAATGCAACCATCGAGAACCGTATGAATATTAAGTCCGTTGAGTTAGATACGGTGAAATCAAACGTTAAAGAAAATGAGTGGCGAGTGATCACCACAAGCGGAACCTTTGATGCTGACCAACAGATACTTTTGAGAAATCGTTACTTCGAAGGAAAGTATGGCTATGCCGTTCTCACTCGATTTACAACTGAAAGTGACGACGCAATTTGGGTAGATCGTGGATGGGTTGCCGCCGGAGCATCTGCAACTGTTGCACCAGTGACATCACCAGTTCCGGCAGGGATAGTTTCGATCACCGCCAGACTCCGTCTCGATTCTTCTCTGCCATCTGGTTCATTCTTCGCACTCCCCCTCAACCGTGATGATGATTTAGTGAGCCAGCTCAATGCTCAATCAGGTCTCGAATCTGAGAACTATTACCTTGATCTTATTTCTGGCTCGTTGCCTTCGCTGACACCCACTGCACCGTCAGAGATTCCCTCGTTAAGCGATGGGCCACATCTTGCGTATGCAGTCCAATGGATTCTCTTTGCAGGGTTAGTCGTTTATGGAAGATTTTTGATCAGAAAAATGGATCTAGTTGGCGGTGAGGTCTTGCCGAGCAAAGAGCTCTGAGTAAAGCCCACCCTTACTGATTAGCTCTTCGTGACGCCCACGTTCTGCGACTACGCCATTATTTATCACAAGGATCTGATCTGCTTCCATCACCGTACTCAGTCGATGGGCAATCACAATGCTTGTGCGTCCCTTGAGTGCGTGTTTTAAAGCATCCTGCACGAGTGACTCGTTCTCAGAATCAAGGTGCGCAGTTGCTTCGTCGAGAATAACGACGGAGGGAGATTTCAAGAGTAGTCGAGCGATTGCAAGACGCTGCTTCTCGCCTCCACTAAGACGGTGGCCTCGCTCACCCACCATCGTTTCCAAACCTTGTGGAAGAGAGTCAATGAGATTCCAAATTTGCGCGCTCTGGCAGGCTTCCTTCATCTCTTCGAGAGTGGCATCCTCCTTTGCATACCTTAAATTCTCAGCGATAGTTTCGTGGAAGAGATGGGCATCCTGCATGACAACGCCAATACAATCACGCAAACTTTCCAATTCAACATCACGAATATCGTGGCCATCAATTTCAATGGAGCCACCTGTCACATCGTAGAGTCGCGGAATAAGTGCGCTAATAGTTGTCTTACCGGCACCGGACGGGCCAACGAGAGCTGTCAGCGTTCCTGGTTCTGCTGTGAATGAGATCCCCTTTAAAATCTCTCCAGAGTCAACGGTCTCGAGCTTCGCAGCCGACTCCAAAGAAGCGAGCGAGATTTCATCGGCCTTCGGATATCGGAAGGTCACATCATTAAATTCAACGCGAGGCATAGATGTTGTTAAGGCAGTTGCTCCAGGCTTACTTGTCACCATGGGGGCTAGATCAAGTACCTCGAATACTCGCTCGAAAGAGACTAGAGCTGTCATCACATCAATACGAATATTCGAAAGCGCTGTCAACGGTCCGTAAAGTCGAGCCAATAAGGCGGTGATTGCAATCATTGAGCCAACCGTGATTGTGCCGTTGATCGTTAAGTGACCACCTATGCCATATGCGAAAGCGGTTGCAATCGCTGCAACGCTTGTGAGTGAGATAAAGAAGAGTCGGTTAAGTAGTGCTAATTGAATGCCAATATCAGCTACTTTCCTCGCCCTAGAACGAAAATATTCTTTTTCATTCGAGTGCTTGCCATAGAGAGCGACAAGAAGTGCGCCAGAAACGTTAAAGCGCTCTGTCATTGTGCTCGACATCTGAGCATTGAGTTCAAAAGAGGCGCGTGTGAGAGATTGAATTTTGCGGCCGACCCATTTAGTGGGAAGGAGAAATAGAGGCAAGAGAGCGAGTGAGAATAGAGTGATCTGCCATGAGAGAAAGAGCATCGCGATAGTCACCAATAGAAGGCTTATGACGTTACTAATCACTCCTGAAAGTGTGGCGGTGAATGCTTGTTGCGCGCCCATGACATCTGAATTAATACGTGAGATCAGAGCACCTGTTTGGGTGCGCGTGAAGAATGCAATCGATTGTCTTTGAACATGGGCGAATACTTCAGAGCGAAGGTCGTAGATCAGACCCTCACCGATTCGTGCCGAAAACCATCGTCCAATTACATTCATTAACGCATCAACCAAGGCAAGGCCACCAACGATGAGAGCCAATCGTGTCACTAGCTCTGCATCTTTAGGGATAACGCCATCGTCAATGAGCTTTCTCAAAAGCAACGGTGTGGAGACGATCAAGAATGCGTCGATCACCACGGTGGCAAGATAGAAGAAGAGATAGCTGCGGTACTTGTGAGAGTAGCCAAGGATTCTCTTAACGGTTCCTGGCTTAAGTTTTGTCTCTTTGACGGATGGATCTGCTGTGATTGACCTAAAGGTCATCCACATCGCGTGTTGGGACATGGGTTAAACAGTAAACCCTAAAGCCCTCAACTGTTCACGGCCATCATCTGAAATCTTATCGGGACCCCAAGGCGGCATCCAGACCCAGTTAATTTTTACATCACTCGTGAGTGGTGCAAGCGCTTGACGAGTCTGATCCTCAATAACATCCTGAAGTGGGCACGCTGCTGATGTGAGTGTCATGTTGAGGATTGCGATATTGCTCTCATCAACCATCACATCATAGATAAGACCGAGATCAACTACGTTGATTCCGAGTTCAGGATCTACGACATCCTTCATCGCTTCTCTTACATCTTCTACTTGTGCGCTCATGCCTTACCTCTCAATAGTTTTGGAATTCTATATCTCTTTTACGTGGTTTGAGTCTGAATTGACGCATCTTTAATCGCCATCCATCCCAATAAGGCACATTTGATGCGCGCTGGGTACTGGGAAACTCCAGCAAGTGCCACGGCATCTTCTAACGTTGACTCATCTCCAGCTTTCTTTCCCTTGCTCTGCATCAGATCAACAAATTCATCTGAGATCGCTTGGGCTTGCTCAAAGGTCTTGCCAATAAGTAGGT
>CANESA010000062.1 GCA_947440735.1 Candidatus Nanopelagicaceae bacterium | reverse complement strand
GGTGCAAATACTCGCGTTGAAATTTGGGATGCGCAGGCATGGAATAAATATTTGGCAGATCGTGAAGAAGGTTTTGCTGATGTTTCAGAAGAGGTATTTCCAGGACTCTTCTAAGTAGTACAGAACTGAATAGAAATACAACTGAATAGGAATACAACAACTACATAGCGCTCTCTCGATTGTGGCCACCGTCGACCCAATGCCTAAGTTTTAAGGCCGACAGCGGCGCCCCTTCCCCGGCGTCGCTTTCGTGAGATCCGTCGGCCGGCGGTGACCAGAGTTGAGAGAGCGAAATATAGATAAGCGGAGTAGCGATTAAGGAATGGGGGAGAAGATGAAGCACATATCAGTAATGCGAGATCGTTGCATTGATCTCCTTGCTCCATCGATAGAAACTTCCCGCACTCCAGTTGTTGTTGATGCAACACTCGGACTCGGTGGACACACAGAAGCTCTTCTTGCTCGTTTCCCAGAATTGATTGTTATTGGAATTGATCGCGACCCAAGTGCGCTACTTCAAGCACGTCAACGACTTTCAGTCTTTAGTGACAGGTTAATCACTTCACATGCAGTCTTTGACAGCATCACGGATGTAGTCACTTCACATGGATACTCACAGCTTTCAGGGGTCCTCTTTGACCTCGGAGTTTCATCTATGCAGTTAGATGAAACTGACAGAGGTTTTTCTTACTCTCATGATGCGCCACTAGATATGCGCATGGATAGCACTCAGGTAATTACTGCTTATGAGATTGTGAATCACTACGAGCCCGGTGCCCTGGTAAAGATTCTGCGCACTTTTGGTGAAGAGAAATTTGCTACACGTATCGTCGAAAACATCGTCAAAGCGCGAGCTCTTGCGCCTCTTAACTCAACGATGCAATTGGCGACATTGGTGAAAGAAAGCATTCCTGCAGCTACCCGCCGTACAGGTGGCAATCCTGCAAAGCGCACATTCCAGGCTCTACGCATTGCAGTCAATGACGAACTTGGTGCAATCACCCGCGCAATTCCTCAAGCCTTGAATTTGGTAGAAGTTGGTGGCCGAGTTGTTGTGATGTCTTTCCAGTCACTTGAAGACAAAATCGTAAAGGAATTCTTTGTTGAGGCATCGACCTCAAAGAGTCCTCGCAACTTACCTATCGAGCTCCCAGAATACGCTGCAAAGTTTTCACTCGTGATTAAAGCTAGCGAGAAAGCTAGCCAAGCCGAGCAAGATGAAAACTCGCGTTCAACGTCAGTTCGCCTTCGTGCGATAGAGAGGGTGGCCGCATAATGTCTATCGCCGCACTCGCTCAGCAGACCCGCGAACGTGTTCTTACTCAGTCTTCACAAGCGTTGCTCAAGATTGTTCCTCAGGCAACTGAAGGTGTCCAAGCCACACATAAGTACTTCGCTAAGTTCTTAACCTTTGTAGCGGTCATTGGATTCCTGGCTCTCCTTGGGGTAAATACCTTGCTGGCACAAGATGCATTTGTACTTTCAGAGTTGAAGTTGGAATCAAAGATGATTGCAGATCAACGTGAGGCGATCTCCCGTAAAATGGAGATGTACTCATCACCACAAGCGTTGGCTAATCAAGCAGCAGCACTAGGTATGAGCCCATCTGAGGATCCAACATTCCTTAATCTCACCCAAGAGATGCCTGTAGTCATTGATGAGAGTGGGATTACACGTGGGTAATTTTGAACTCTCGATGAAGCGCATCCGCACTCTCTTTATTATTTTGTTAGTCATTTTTACTCTCTTTGCGGCACGGCTTGTACAGATTCAGGGAATTCAAGCTGCTGAATACACTCTCAAGGCGGCAAACGAGATGGAGAAAACCCGGGTGATTGCAGCTCCTCGAGGAGATATCACCGATATCAATGGTGTGGCATTTGCTCGAAGCGTCTCGGCAATCAACATAGTTGTGGATCAAAAGATGATTCAAGATCATGCTCGAGTGGCAGCATTTGCTGCTCCGATTCTTGGCCTTACTGAAGAAGAAGTCACAACAGCGATCACAGGAGTCAAGCGCTACTCCATGGTGCTTGAAAGCGCTGAGCCAAGTACATGGAATCGACTTTCCCTCGCGATTGATAAATACAATTCAACCCTGAGCAATAATGATTACGACAAGAGAATTGCTGGATTTTTCCCTGAACGTAATTATATTCGTGAATATCCTTCAGGAAATCTAGTCTCCTCACTCGTAGGGTTCGTGCGCAAAGACGGTTTGGGCGCTTCTGGTGTTGAGTTGAGTATGAACTCATCGATTACCGGCACTCCTGGCACGTATTCCTATGCAACAGGACGCGGTGCTGAAATTCCTGGATCACAATCAGAGATCGTGGCTGCTCAAGCCGGAACAACAGTGAGACTCACCATTGATCGCGACATCCAGTGGGTTGCCTCAAAGGCGATTGCTGAAGCTGTAAAGAATTCCCGAGCAAGCAGCGGCACTGTGATTGTCATGGATCCAAAAACAGGAGCGGTCCTGGCTCATGCAACCGCGCCAACCTTTAATCCAAATAATACAAAGAACGTATCTTTAGAATTGATGCGTAATCCTTCAGTCCAAGATGTCTATGAACCTGGATCAACAGGAAAGGTAATGACACTAGCTGCAGCGTTAGATGAAGGGAAAATTTCTCCAGAGACCGTCTTTGATGTCCCTTACAAGATTCGCCGTGGTGGTGAAGACTTTAAAGATCACGAGCGCCACCCACTTAAGAAATTAACTACCGCTGGAATCCTGGCAGAATCGAGTAATACTGGAACCATTAAGATTTCTGAGACGATGAGTCATGACACTCTCCACTCATACCTCACTAAGTTTGGAATTGGATCAAAGACCGGTGCAGGCCTTCCAGGTGAGAACGTTGGTCGATTGTTAGCGGTAAAGGATTGGTCTGGAACGACAGCTCCAACAGTTGCATTCGGACAGGGATATTCACTCAATGCGATGCAAGCAACAAGTATCTTTGCAACTCTTGCAAATAACGGCGTTCGAGTCTCCCCAACAGTAATTGCTGGAACAAGTGATGCCTCTGGTAACTTCACTCAATTCAAGAATGAAAAAGGCGTTCAAGTCGTCAGTGCAGCAACTGCGGCAAAGATGCGCATCATGATGGAGAGCGTGGTCTCATCTCACGGAACTGCACCGAGCGCGGCGATTCCTGGATATCGAGTTGCGGGTAAGACTGGAACTGCAACACGGTATAACGATAATTGCGGATGCTATAGCGGATATACAGCCTCCTTTATTGGCTTTGCACCTGCTGATGCACCAGCATTCGTCATCAACGTAACAATTCAAGATCCTAAAGGCGCGTACTACGGTGGATCACTTGGCGGACCAGTATTCAAAAAGGTAATGACCTTTGTTCTGCAGAGTCGACACATCGCACCAACAGGAACAACGGTTTTGCCAGTAGCTCTTAACAAGGCTGAACTAGATAAAAAGGCTCGCCAGGAGAAAAAGGCAGAGACGATAAAGATTTCTCAAGCGAGTTCGAGGGGATAAGCCATGCGCCCACTCCTTGATCACGCTATTTCAGTTGAAGATATCTCTCATCTCATTGGCATAAAGATTGATCTTGATCCCTCTCTGACATTTTCCGGTGCAACCTCAAGTGATAGCGATGTACTTGAAGGAGATCTGTTTCTTGCCTATCCGGGAGAGAAAACTCATGGCGCACGCTTTGCTTCCAGCGCTATCTCTCGAGGGGCTCGCGCAATTGTTACGGATTCCGAAGGAGCGAAGATTGCTGACGGACTTCCTGTGATCGTTGTTCCTGATGCTCGCACCGCGGGTGCACTCATTAGTGCAACTCTCTACGCCAAACCAATGCAGGAAATGGTCAGTATTGGAATTACCGGGACCAACGGAAAAACAACTGTGAGTACTTTGCTCTATCAACTCTTCCAAGACGCAGGTCGAGAGAGTGGACTCATTGGTACCGTCGAGACTCGTATAGGTCGAGATAGCGTCGCCAGTGCCCGAACAACACCTGAGGCAGATGCGCTACAAGCTCTTGCTGCAACTATGAGTGAGCGGCACCTACGACACCTTGTGATGGAAGTTTCAAGCCATGCGATGGTGATGCAGCGCATGGTGGGCTCACACTTTGCAATGGTTGGATTTACAAATCTTTCACAAGATCATCTTGATTTCCATCACGATATGGAGAGTTACTTTAAGGCTAAGGCAAGCCTCTTTACACTTGAGTACGCCGATCAGGCGTTTATCAATATCGATAGTAATTTCGGATTACGCCTTTTCAACGAGTGCGGGATCCCTGCGACTTCCTTGTCGCGCAATAAT
Source organism: Candidatus Nanopelagicaceae bacterium (assembly GCA_947440735.1). Next base: position 371 of record CANESA010000062.1, on the reverse strand, counting down.
CCAAAAGCGAACTGGCATTTCACTTCGATCACTCCGACTGCCGGTGGAACTACCTTTACCGCTCGTGGCGCGGGTGGAATTCTTATCGAAAGTTCAACACCTCTACGTGGGTATTTCAATCTAGATAACATTCTCTTGGTCCTTGCGATCGCCATAGAGTGCGGTATTGATCCACTCGATTGCGCTGCGCTTATTCCACGCCTCAAGGGTGCACCTGGGCGAATGGAGTCAGTTGATTGCGGCCAAGATTTCACAGCGCTCGTTGATTACGCCCACACTCCAGATGCGGTACGAAATGTGATTGCAACAGCAAGAGAGTTCACATCTGGAAAGGTCGTCGCAGTTCTTGGGTGCGGGGGAGACCGCGATGC
>CANESA010000061.1 GCA_947440735.1 Candidatus Nanopelagicaceae bacterium | reverse complement strand
CCACCGGCGACAGCAACGTCTACATTCTTGAGCAGCGCTACGATTTCCTTATCGTATGCAACACCCTGTAGGTGGCTCACCAAGATGATCTTGTTGATGCCTTGCTCTTCTAGAGCTTCTACCTGCTTGTTGATCAGTGCAGCTGTGGCTGGAATGTCTATCGTCGTAACTTTAGCTGTTCCTGGTGAGGAGATTGTGCGAAGAGTTGGAGTAATTGCGCTTACAACTCCGAAGATTGCTCCAGTTCGGTAATCCTTATGTACATATGACTGTGCGATCTTCTTTCCGGAATGCATTGAACGAAGAATTGGCCCTGACTTTACTGCTATTGAAGACAGATCTGCGTTGGCAGAAAAATCCATGTTACCGGAAAGGAACTGGTAGCGATTTTTTTCTGTGAACGAATCGATATAACGCTTGAGAAATCCTGTTTTGTAATCAAATTCGTGATTTCCTAGGATGTGCGCGTCATAAGGCATCATTGATTGAGCAACGCCGTCATACACAGGGATGGTTGAGTTGTCATCTGCAGGCTCTGAACAAATCAGGTTCTTACTGGCGAGGAAGGAATCTCCCGCATAGAGTGAGACCACGGCATTACGTGAGTTCCTAGCCGATTTAATTTCTCGCTTCATAACAGTTGAAAATGCAGCAGCACTTCCATAAATCAATTTTCCTTGAGGTAGTGTGTATGACTGCTCAGGTAGGAGTGCAGACTCACCATCATTATTATGTAAAATAGTGAGCGTTACAGCACTTCCTGTATCTGTAAACATATATGCATTAGCAAGTGACATCGGAGCAACTAGCGCGGCCACTGTCAATGCCGTAATGGCAATCTTGATTTTCAAAGTATCCTCCATGAAATTAATTTAGGTTTTGGGTGAGCTGCATTCCCTCTCGGGAGGGAGCCCGTGAGAATGCGCGACGATAACTTTTAAGCATGGTGGGGTCTAGGTGACTCTGGTTAACGCAACTTGAACTCTTGGTGACAAATTGAGTTAATACGAGAGCGGAGTTGGAGCCATGCGTGTGGGTGATTGGGAGTGCGTAATACCTGAGTTCCTACTTGCTTGTGAGCATGATCCCAATCGATCCGCCAGCAAATCCGCACCAGATAAAACTCTTGGTCCCCCAGAGCCACTCTGCTTCAGTACCGAAGATCAACGCACCAAATGCCCAGCCAAGAGCCAAGCAAAACAAGCGGACCCCAAGAATCTGGCTAGTACTCATATCCATACTTTATTACCCACCGCGTATCTGAGGCTGAAGGTGGATGGTTTTGGCGCTCGTGTCAGTGCCCTCCCCTACATTCAACGTATGGCTACTAAGCGACGAAGACGATCTATCAAACTGCTGATATGCCCCGGGTGCGAGGAGGAGGGCACGTTGCGCAAGATTCTATATGGCATGCCCGATCCAGAGACTTTTGATTTTGAGAAGTATGAGGTCGGTGGATGCTGCTTTAACGGTGATGGGAGTGATCCGGATATTGCATGCAGGGAGTGTGAGTGGGAGGGGATACGTGTTGAGGTGTTTGGTGAGTAGTGAAATACCGATCCTGGTGACCGGTCACTCTTGGCAAATTACGTGAGCTAAATCCTGAAATGATTCGCGTCGCCGAGGATACTTTTGTTCTGAATACGACGGGGGGCGAGAGATGCAAATATTTGGAGCACTGCTCTTTATGTGGGGCGGACTTGATTGGTTTATGGGTAATGAGGGTGTAGATGTCTACTACGACTGGTTCGGGATCTACCTACCCGATGCGATTTATGACTACTCGCACTGGATTGCAATGGGCATGGGAAGTATTCTCTTTACTGCGGGTAGTCAGAGTAAATAAGATCTCTAACGCACACTGATTTAACTTAGTTATTCTTCACATATTCTGCTGCGTGAGGAAAGCCGTTGGCTTCTAACTTCTCTGCCATCTCAGCTTTTACAGCCTTAACAACCTTGTGTGTTCCGTCGCAATTCTTCTCTTCATCTCTTGTGTATGTGCAGGTACAAGCGCCCATGATTTTCCTCTTTCGTTAAAGTCGTAGGCCCAATCGTATCGGGTAGTGATGGAATTTGTGCTTCAGGGGTTCTTTAGAACAACCTGGAGATCAATCTCTTCCCCATGGCTGTAAGCATGATTAGGTAAACCTTTGAGGAGATGCACTTTAGCCTCACCATGCACTTGCCAACTGGTTTGAGTTGGGCGTTTGACCAGAGCCGTAAGTTCATCAATTCCAAGGACGATCTGGTCATCGGGTGCGTGCAACAAAACTGTTGCAGCACTATCTGGGATCCACTTAAAGAATTTGTTGAAATGTGGGATTACTCGAATATCAGAGAGTAAAGAAAGCCCAGGTGTTGGTTCACGTTTGAGCATCCGAAAGTTTGGTACGTGAGCACTTAAGACCATTGCTCCTGCACTGCAGCCGGCAAGTGAGGATCCTGCGTTCCAATTTTTTACGACGGAATGCCATACTGGTGTATCGCGAAGACTTTCAGCTAAATGGTGTGGGTCTCCCCCGGATAGATAGATAAGTGCGGAGTCATTGATCAGATCTGCAAGGACGGGATTGAGTGCGCCTTCACGGTTGTAAATCGGAAGAAAGATTTGTTCAACGCCTAATTTATCTGCCTGTGCTTTACCGAGTGCTCGCCAGTAATCTAGGCGATCTTGGCTCTCACGCCCTGCCGCAGTTGGAATCTGTATGTAGGTGGATTTCTTGCCAAGGGCGATTGCATCATCGATCAGGAAATTCTCAAGGTCGGCCATCGCTGGCAGGTATTCGCCCGAACCAACGAGTGCAATTGAACCTGGCATGAGGTCGAGTCTAGGACTCTCAAGGGGTGACGCGATATCCAAAAATTAAGCTAAAAGTCCGAATTTTGAACTAGAAGTTCCCCTCCGGAGGCCTTAACCTCTTACAAAATCCAGAATGGATTAATTCAATCACGGAGGCAGTCAATGGACGAAAAATCACTTCTTAAGCAGTGGAACCACATGCGTGCTCAGATTATTCAAGCTCAGGTAGCACCAGCTCTAGTTCTCATCGGAATCATGGTTCTTGCTTCACTCGGCGTCTTTACTGATGCAGCGGATTCAGCAAAGTATCTCGCTCTCGGAGTTGCAGCGATCACTGGAATTCTTGCAATCATCAGTCAGTATGCAGCAGTACGTGAAGGTGAAGCCTTGATGGTTGATCTACGTAGAGTCACCAATCCTTCAGCTCTCGCAACCAAGATCGCTGATTCACGTGGATTGCTCTCCCTTTCTGCAATCGCAATTGTCGGCTTTGGTATCGCTATGTTCGCACTCGTTGTGTGGGCAGTTCTAGGAGCATAAATAGTGCTTGAAGTTGCAATTGTCGCTATTTACGCTGTCGTGGTCTTAGTTATCGTCACGCGCTTTGATCGTCCTGCAAAGAAGGGCCCAAGAATTACTGGGCGTGGCGGGGATTTCGAGTAAGTCTGGAATAAAACACTTAGGGTGTGAGTGCTCCAACAAAATAGTTTGCTAAGGCAGACATTGGAGTACTCGCACCTTCGTGTTGTGCTTTAAATGATGACGTTCCATCTTTACCGCACAAGAATGTAATTGCCTGTGGTCCGCCTCTATGTACCGGAATCCACTTAGTCAGATCATAAATATTTCCATCGATGACCGTCCAGCACGCCGCTGATGTACTTTTCTTCTTCACATCCTCCATCGTGTAACTAGCCTTGGTGGTAGTTGGGGTTGGCTTAGCTGTTGGGGTTGGAGTAGGAGTAGGAGTCTGCTTTGGTGCAACAGCGGTTTCTGTCGGTGTCGCGGCAGCGACAGGTCGGGATCCGCGGATCACTTCGCCAGGTACTTCCCGCTCACCAACTGCGATCGTTACAGATGATTTCGCGCGTGCAGTCAGGGTAAAGCTGTATGTACCCGCCTCCGATGTTGCGCTGTAGCGGGAGAGATAGAGGTAGTTAGTCTTTCCGAAAGGTTCGTAAAATTTGGTTCGCTCTGTGAATTTAATCGTGAGTGATTTTCCTGAAGGAGATGTGACTACCAATTGAGGTAGAAGAGTGTTCTTTAAGGTGCTCTCTGGTTTCTTATCAACGATTAAGTATTGAACTGCAAGCGCATCCCCTGCATTGAAATCTGCTCTGAATGCTTTCTTCTCTCCTGCTTTGGTAAAGGATGCACGTATTGCAAAGGAGACTGTGCCATCCAATAGAAGAGGTCCCTTGGCTGCTGTTGTGTCGGTGTTGAGAAGTACAACCGGTTGATGAGCCTGGGCAGAGGTGCTTCCCAAGAAGGTCAGAAGTAAAAGGGTGATGAGGCCGCGTTTCATGGGCCTAGGATATTTGGAGAGCCTTCAATTGTCGCTTCGAATTCTGACTGTGTTTCGAATTAGCCTTTAATTCTATTTACGGCGTACTCAGCGACATCCCAATTATCGTAGGGATTTCCATTGTGGAGCAAAGCGCCATTTCGTGTATTGACCGATAGATACCGAAGCACGCGTTTGCCTTCGATATTTTCGATCCCACTCAAGTAGAGATCGACTTGCTCCTCAACTCTTTGTCCTTCCGCGCAATTGGGTTCACAGAGATTCTCTGAATAGGTACCCGTGCCTTCTGCCCCGTTATATCCCCAGCTCTCCCACTTAATGTCATAGACGAGGACTCCGGCATCGGCGCAGAACTTTGTTAACTG
>CANESA010000060.1 GCA_947440735.1 Candidatus Nanopelagicaceae bacterium | reverse complement strand
GTTCGCTTTTACAGAAGGGGAATTCCCCTACAAATGGCTACGAGCAGGGATACAGTGCGCTCCAAGGCAAGCACTACGACGGGGAGGTTCTCATGAGCAGTGATGACAACCAGGACGATCGCGACAATCGCGACGATATCGTTACCGAAGAGATGTTGTGGGATCGCATCCCGCAGACCGAAGGCGAAGATCGCGCAGAGACGTATTACGAACTCAGCGCTCGCATATTTGCACGTGGCCAATACGACGAAGCGCTCGCACTAGCTGAGACTGCTCGCGATATTTACGCCGAGATGGGCGCAAGTGCACCGAGTGAAGGTTTAGCGCAGGCATATTCTGCAATTGGTTACAACCTCAATCAACTCAAGCGCATCGATGAGGCAGCAACTGCAATGAGCAAGGCTGTAGAACTTCTGCGCGAGAGTAAATCTCCGATTGCGTTAGAGCTTGCCTGCACCTTGGGTGAGTGGTGGTACAGCTCAAAGAAGTATGACGAAGTTATCGCCACCATGTCTGAGTGTGCACAAGAACATTTAGTAGATGGAAACCAGATCGGTGCAGCAAATGATCTTCACCTTCTTGGAATGGCCCACCGCGAACTCAAGCGATATGACGAAGCTCTTCAGGCATTTAAAGAAGCGCGCGGAATTTTCAAGAGCGAGAAAGAAGTACTTCACGTTGCACGCTGTGATCAGAAGATTGCATCCTGCTATAACTGGTTAGGCGATGGCGAAAAAGCTCTCGAGGCTGCAAGCAAATCGGTAGATGTATTTGAAACAGCACACGATCATCGTCGTGAAACTTTCGCACTCTTTGAATATGGCAAAGCCGAGATTCTTCTTGGAAAGCTTGAAGAGGGTCTAGCAACACTCGATGGCGTACTTCAAATCATCGCCGAAGATGAGCCTAAAGATTTCGAATTCATCCTCGATATTGAAACCCGTATGGTTGTTGTAATGCGCGCACTTGGCCGCACCGAAGAAGCGGATGAAGTTGAGCGTCGCTTAGTTGCTGTGCGCGAAGCTCTCGCAGATGTCGAAATTCAGCCGCTAGGAAACTAGGTCTTCTTAGATTTGTCGTGGCAAGTGCTGCAACGCCCAGTGATACATAGCAATTGCTCCTGCAGCTGATGCATTCATCGATCGCGTAGATCCATACTGCTCAATGGCATAGAGCACTTCACAGATTGCAATACCTTCATCTGACATACCGGCACCTTCTTGGCCAAAGAGCAGCACGCACTTTTCAGGAAGGGCTGCACCTTCGAGATGTTTTGAAGATGGAACATTATCGATTCCAAAAATTGGTAGTTCATTCTCACCGCACCACGTAGCAAAGTCAGCAATTGTGGGGTGATGCATCACAGTGAGATATCGATCTGTCACCATCGCACCGCGCTTATTCCAGTCGCGCTTTCCAACAATATGTACAGCGCTGACATTAAATGCATTAGCTGTACGAACTACCGAACCAATATTGAGATCGTGCTGCCAGTTTTCAATTGCAATCTGTAGACCATGTCGTTTTGTATCCAGGTCTGCAACAATTGCATCAACGCTCCAGTAGCGATATTTATCTAAGACATTTCGTCTATCGCCATTTTCAAGTAGCTCTGGATCGTAGTGATCACCTGTTGGCCACGGTTTTTCGTGCGGGCCTACGCCTACAACTGGAAAAAACTCTCCTGGTCCTATGGTTGCAGGGGTCTTGATTTCCATGAGTTAACCCTAAACTAGGTAAGAGAATTCGCATATTCGGTTACCGAATGGAGCCACCGTGGAGACGAAGATTATTAAGGCACTCATCGCTGCCTTAACGCTTGGAGTGATTTTTGGCGCTCCAGTCTCCGCTTTTGATCCCCTTCGTGCGACAACAGTCTTCACAAATCTCGCAGCTGATCCCAAGTTAAAGAATCCATCTGTGATTCTCTTTGATGCCTCAACGGGTGAGCAACTCTTTGAATCCAATGGTTATGCAAAGCGAAAGCCGGCATCGACTCTCAAATTACTCGCTGGAGTATCGGTGGCTCAATATCTCGATCCAGAGATGCGCTTTCAAACTTCACTCGCACTTTCAGATAAAACCAACTCAGTAGTTATTCAAGGCGAGATGGATCCTTGGGCCACATTTAGCGCATTTAATGCAAAACGATTTGGTCAGACTTCCTTGAAGTATTTGGCATACCGCGCACATGTTGAACTTGAGAGCCAAGCAGGTGCACCGGTAAAGAAGATGACTATCTATTACAACGGCATCTATGACAGCGAAGCAAAGAATATGAAGGTTTATCTCAAGAGCAAAAAGGTTTATGTCATTCTTAAACCAGTTACTGCTCTCGAAGCTCAGAACCTCACTGTAGAACCAGTAATGAATAGCGCTTCTCCAACGGTGGATCAGATGACTCATTACTTTATGCAGTGGAGCGATAACGTACTTTCAGATCGCCTCTCACGATTTGCTGCTAAAGCGGCGGGATTTAAAGGAAATACAGAAGGTATTGCCGAAGTTTACGAAAAGGTATTAGCCGATCTAGAGATTGAATCATCTAAGTTGGTTGTTAAAGATGGCAGCGGTCTTTCACACGATAATCGGGTGAGTGCTAAGTTGCTCGGCGATTTACTTGTGAAGATTTACAAAGATCCGCGATTTGCTGGTGTGATCGAGAGTCTTCCAGACGGTGGTGTTAATGGAACTCTCAATGAGCGTTTTATTAAAACTGCACCCAATGCTGTTGGATTAGTCCACGCAAAAACGGGGACTCTCAATGGAACAGTGACGTTAGCTGGATATATTGAGTCCGGAGATCGTGAATACGTCTTTGTAGTTCTAGCTGATCGTCTTTCTCGCACCTATTCAGCTGCGAAAATCGCCAGAGATACTCTCGATCGGTATTTAGGAAGAATTGCCCTTCCGTTTGAACCAATAACTGAGAGCGAAACTGCCGTTAGTTCGATAACACCTTAATTGATCCACCGTAACAAGCAACCCACGTGTTCTGCGATGGAGCATCGAAGGTAATTCCGATTGGCTCATTACAGACCTTAATCGTCTGAATCAACTTCAAATCTGATGCGCGAACCTTAGACATTGTTCCGCTGCCAAAGTTGACGACAAAGAGGGCAGATCCATCATCTGAAATATCTAAACTACGTGCCGCTTTTCCAGTGGTGACTGTCTTAATTAATTTATCTGCAACCAAATCCCACGCAGCAACCTTGCCCGAAATATTGAGTGTGACATAGAGAGTCTTATCATCGGGTGAAAGTACGAGCGCACGTGGGTTTGAGCCCACGGGGATAAATGTCTTTGAGAAATCTTGCAGATTAATGCGGTGAATTCCAGATCCGCCCATCTCAGCAACATAGGCGTAGAGGCTGTCCTTGGTAATTGCGATACCGCGTGGGTACCTACCGATCTTTATATTCTGAACCGTCTTTCCAGTCTCTACTGAAATCACTGTCACCGTGTAGGAACACCAGTTACTGACCAAGATGTACTTGTTATCTGGAGTTACTTCCACAACCTTCGGGACAGAGCCGACCGGGTAGACCGCATCAATTTTATAGTTAGTGAGATTGACACGGCTAAGAAAGCTAGTGTCGTAGCCATTAGCTGGACTGCATTTGTCGGTTCCTTCTTTAGAAAATCCTTTTCCATACATCGCATAATTCGTGAAGTAGAGATACTTACCATCGGGACTAAATGCGCCTTCAACAGGAGCACCTCTATAACTTCCGCTGTACTTCTTATATCCAAAATCTGCAAGCCTGACGGTATCGGCAACTGTTGCGACAAGAGCGTTCTTAGTTGTGTCATAAATTGTTACTGAATGGCGATACATCATGTTATGTGCACTCACTAAACCTGTTCCAGATGAGAGAACAGATTTGGGTGCAATATTTCCATCAATAGTTGCGATGACCTTCATCTTTGATGACGAGATAGTTGATGTGGGTGTTTCGGTCGCTTGCACACCGGGAGTTATAAAAGAGAGTGCGCCTGCAGCGCCTGCAGCGCCTGCAACAACAATGGCTACAAGCGCTCGTCTCATGTGAATATCTTAATCGCCATCGGAAGGAGCCCGACTTGAGGAGCAACATGTGGAGTCATCGGGACATCACTTGGCCCCATCGAAACCACTGAGTCATCCGTATCCCTCGCTCTTCTTATGAGCAAGGTAGCGCTCGAACCTTAAAGCACTCTGAGAACAGAGAGCGGATTTGCTGGGTAATCTAGCGCCATGGTCCTCCTGCGCGCTTATGTAGCCCTGATGAAGCTGCGGGTAGTCGAACTTCTCATTATCTCCACTATTCCGGCGATGATTTTGGCGGAAGAAGGCGTTCCGTCTTTGGGATTAATTGTTGCAACTCTTGTTGGTGGCACCTTGGCTGCCGGAAGTGCAAATGCATTTAATATGGTTTTAGAGAGTGATCTAGATAAGTTAATGGAACGAACATCTGCGCGTCCACTCGTCACAGGTGCGATAAGCAAATTACATGCAACTATTTTTGCAGCAGTAATTGGCGCGCTATCACTTACTATCTTTTGGATATTTACAGAACCACTTGCAACAATACTCACAGCAATCGCAATTGCCTTTTATGTATTTGTTTACACAATGGCTCTCAAGCGTCATACATCTCAAAATATTGTCTGGGGTGGCGCGGCTGGATGTATGCCTGTCTTTATTGGTTGGGCGG
>CANESA010000059.1 GCA_947440735.1 Candidatus Nanopelagicaceae bacterium | reverse complement strand
CAAGGCTTAACTGAACTGGAGTAATAACGTGTACGCAATCGTGAAGGCTGGCGGACGCCAGGAGAAGGTAACTGTTGGCGAGACCATCACAGTCGATCGCATCGACTCTGCTGCGGGATCAACTGTTTCTTTCCCAGCTGTTCTCGTCGTTGACGGTACAACCGTTACTGCAGATCCAAAGGCGCTCGCATCTGTAAAGGTGACTGGCGAAATCATCGACGAAGTGAAGGGTCCAAAGATCGACATCCTTCGTTACATGAACAAGACCGGTTACCGCCGTCGTCAAGGTTTTCGTGCACAACACACTCGAGTCAAGATCACCGCGATCAGCGGCGTTAAGTAAAAGGGGCGCAACAAATGGCAAGTAAGAAAGGTGTCTCCTCGACACGAAACGGTCGCGATTCCAATCCACAGTACCTTGGCATCAAGCGCTTTGGTGGACAAGAAGTTAACGCAGGCGAGATCTTGGTCCGTCAGCGCGGTACACACTTTCACCCAGGTAAGAACGTAGGACGCGGTAAGGACGACACACTCTTTGCACTTGCTGCAGGAGCTGTTGAATTCGGTCGCGCTCGCGGTCGTCGCGTAGTGAATGTAGTTCCGGTAGCGTAAAAAGGTTTCTCTTAAAAGAGCGGGCCGCATTTATGCGTGTCCGCTTTTTTATTGCTTAGAAAAGTCTCAAAATAAAGTTTTAATAACCGAAAGGAAAGGGGAGAGGCGATGACAACATTTGTGGATCGCGTAACCCTTTTCGCTACAGCGGGTAATGGCGGAGACGGCTGCGTCTCGGTCAAGCGCGAAAAATTTAAACCATTGGGTGGCCCTGATGGTGGCAATGGTGGTCGCGGTGGCGATGTCATTCTCGTTGTTGATTCAAGCGTTACAACACTTCTCGATTTTCATCATTCACCACACCGTAAAGCAACTTCTGGTCATCAAGGTTACGGTGATCGTAAAGATGGTCATTACGGTGAAGATCTGATCTTGTCTGTACCAAATGGAACTGTCATCTACGACAAAGAGGGAAATCTTCTTGCAGATTTAGTTGGAATCGGTACAACATTTATGGCTGCTCAAGGTGGCCATGGTGGACTTGGAAACTTAGCGCTCTCTTCATCTAAGCGCCGTGCACCAGGATTTGCTCTCCTTGGAGAACCAGGCGAAGCACGCACACTTTCACTCGAACTAAAGTCAGTTGCTGACATTGCACTCGTTGGTTTCCCAAGTGCAGGAAAGTCTTCCCTTATTGCAGCAATCTCTGCAGCACGTCCAAAGATTGCCGATTATCCATTTACTACTTTGGTACCAAACCTTGGTGTTGTTCAAGCTGGTGAGACTCGTTTTACCGTTGCAGATGTTCCAGGACTTATTCCAGGTGCATCACAAGGAAAGGGCCTCGGCCTTGAATTTTTGCGCCACGTCGAACGGTGTGTAGCACTCGTTCATGTTCTCGATTGCGGAACGCTAGAGACAGATCGAAATCCAGTCATTGACCTTGAAATCATTGAAGAAGAGCTCGCACTCTATGGCGGCCTTGAAGATCGTGTACGCATTGTTGCTCTCAACAAGATCGATCTTCCTGATGGTTCTGCGATGGCCGATATGGTTGAACAGACACTCCGCGATAAGGGTTATGACGTTTATAAAGTTTCAGCAGCAAGCCGTGAAGGTTTGCAAGAGCTGACATATGCGATGGGTCGTCTAGTACATAAGGCTCGCGCCGAGGCTGCAACTGAAGAACGCACTCGAATTATCTTGCGTCCTACTCCAGTAGATGATTCAGGCTTTAGCGTTCGCGCAAATGCCGATGGCTCCTTTACCGTTCGCGGCAAGAAGGTTGAACGCTGGGTTCGCCAAACTAACTTTAAAAATGCAGAAGCCATTGGATATCTTGCAGATCGTCTTGCTCAACTTGGTGTTGAGAAAGATCTCTACAAAAAGGGTGCAGTTGCAGGAAGTGAAGTTCGAATTGGCGATGGCGATGATCAGATCATCTTCGATTGGGAGCCAACAATTGAGGCCGGCGCCGAACAGCTCGCAGGTCACCTTCATCGTCGTGGTGAAGATTCACGTCTAGAATCAACATGGGTTGTTACAGAGCGCGAGATCGACATACTCAGTGATGATGAGATCGCAAAGCAGTGGGAGTACAACGTAGAAGATCCGCATTCTCCACAAGTTATTCAAGTAATTAATGGGAAAGAGATCAAAGAGAGCGACGGAAAGGGGTAGCCACATGGATCGCAACGCTGTCACATCTGCAAAGCGCATTGTTATCAAGATTGGTTCTTCATCGTTGACTGGAACTGCAGGATCTCAGCTTGATGCCGCATCCGTTGAAAAGATCGTCAGTGTGATTGCTACCCTCAAAGCGCGTGGAGCTGAAGTTGCACTTGTTTCATCGGGCGCTATTGCTGCAGGTTTAGCACCACTCAAGCTGACTACTCGACCAAAAGATCTTCCAACACAGCAGGCTGCAGCCTCTGTCGGACAGGGTCTTTTGATCGCTCGATATAACGAAGCTTTTACCGCTCATTCAATTCTTTCGTCTCAAGTTCTTCTGACGACAGAAGATATCGTGCGACGCTCGCACTATCAGAATGCTCACCAGACTCTGGCAAAACTTCTCTCACTCGGCGTTGTCCCAATTATTAATGAAAATGACACAGTTGGAACCCAAGAGATTCGCTTTGGCGATAATGATCGTCTGGCAGCACTTGTGGCACTTCTTATTGGGGCTGATCTACTCGTTTTAGTTTCAGATATCGATGCGTTATATGACGCACCTCCAACACAAGCAGGAGCATCTGCAATCCATGAAGTTACTTCGATGACAGAAATTGAGTCGATCGAACTTGGCGGTGCGGGTTCTGCTGGAGTCGGTAGCGGGGGAATGGTGACAAAAGTTGAGGCCGCACGGATTTCAACAAGTGCCGGTATCCCAATGTTGCTGACATCTCTTGCACAATCTGCCGAAGCACTTTCTGGAAGTAAAGCCGGCACATTTTTTCACTCACAAGGTGGTCGCACAACATCTCGTCTTCTCTGGCTTGCTCATGCGTCAACTCCACAGGGCCGCTTAGTTTTAGATGACGGAGCAGTCAAGGCCATTCGCGAACGCGGTGTTTCTTTGCTTCCAGCTGGTGTCACTAGCGTCAGCGGTGAATTTATCTCAGGTGATACCGTCGAGCTCGTTTCGCAAAGTGGTGAAGTAATTGCACGAGGACTTGTTGCCTTTGATGCAGCAGAGATTCCACAAATGTTGGGCAGATCAACTAAAGAATTAGCAGCCTCGCTTGGTGCAGAATATGAGCGCGAACTTGTACATAGAGATGATTTAGTCCTCCTCTGAATCTATGTGCACACACAATGAAGAGATCGGACGCTAGGCTTATTCCTATGGACGCACGAGAAATTGTCGAAGGGCTAGCGCTTACAGCGCGCGCGGCTGCTCGCACATTGGTCGCCACAACTGGTGAAGAACGTCGCCAGGCACTTCACGCAATCGCAGATGAAATTGATGCGCGTACAGATGAAATTATCGCGGCGAACCATCGTGACATTGAACGAGCCAAGGCAGATTCAATGCACCCTCAGATGCAGGATCGACTTTTGCTCACACGGGAGAGAATCGCGGGAATTGCTGCCGGTGCTAGACAAGTTGCAGCTCTCGAAGATCCACTTGGTCGCATCCTGAAAAAATCAACTCTTCCCAACGGCCTCGAGCTCGAGCAGATGAGCGTTCCATTCGGAGTCATTGGAATGGTCTATGAAGCTCGCCCAAACGTCACCGTCGATGCTGCAGTCATTCTAATGATGTCTGGGAATGCAGCACTTCTTCGCGGCTCATCAACAGCTGAAGCTAGCAATAAAGTTCTTATTGATGTCATGAGATCTGCACTCGCAACAACGAAAATCTCACCAGATGTGATTCAGCTAGTCCCATCCGATGATCGTGCAACGGTTCAAGCACTCCTTACCGCCCGCGGAAAAGTTGATCTTGTTATTCCGCGAGGAAGCGCGTCCCTTATACGTATGGTTGTAGATGAAGCAACTGTTCCAACAATTGAAACAGGTGCCGGCGTCTGTCACGTATATGTTGACGCTTCTGCTGATTTAGATAAAGCGCTTCCGATCGTCATGAATTCAAAGATCCACAGACCTAGTGTCTGTAATGCCGCAGAGACTGTGCTCGTTCACACATCTGTTGCTGAGAAATTCCTACCTACTTTGTTGACTTCACTCCATAGCGCCGGCGTGTTACTTCATTGTGATGAAGCGGCAGAGTTAATTGCAAAGACGCTCTCGATTGATGTCACTCGTGCAACTGCGCAAAACTGGGGGACTGAGTATGGCGTCCTTGAAATGAATGTCGGCGTTGTAGATTCGCTAGAAAGCGCGATCGATCACATCGCAACCTTTGGTACACAGCACACTGAAGCAATCGTCACCGAAGATAAAGAGAGTGCACGTAGATTTATTGCAATGTCAGATTGTGCAGCGGTAATGGTCAACGCATCTACTCGATTTACAGATGGTGAGCAGATGGGCTTTGGCGCAGAGATCGGAATCTCAAATCAAAAACTTCACGCCCGTGGCCCTATGGGGTTAGAGGCGATGACAACGACTACCTGGATCGTCACTGGAACCGGACAAATTCGCTCTTAAGCCTTTCTTTTTATAGACTCCACTCATGAGCAGCCT
>CANESA010000058.1 GCA_947440735.1 Candidatus Nanopelagicaceae bacterium | reverse complement strand
CAAGACCAGAACCACTAACCAGAGAAAGAAACCGACGAAAGATCGAGAGAGAAAGAGGGTGAGAACGATGACTGTTCTCTTCAGTGAACTGCAGGTACCAGGCTGGGCAGAGTCCGGCGAAAAGATTGGCCTCAACGATGTGACATTCACATACGACGACGCCAAGGCCTTTACCTTGCCATGCCACACATCTGATCCCGAGATCTTCTTCGCCGATGATGACGCGGTGATTGCGCAAGCGAAAGCTCTCTGCGGCAGTTGCCCTATGCGTAACGCGTGTCTTGATGGAGCACTTTCACGTCAAGAGCCATGCGGTGTGTGGGGAGGACAGCTCATTGAAGATGGCGTCATTATTGAACGTCGTCGTAGAGCAGGTCGTCCGCCGAAGGTGAGTGCTGCGTAACGACGTTGCTGCGTAAGGTCAGTGCCGCTTACTGCTCAAGCTGTAATGGAATGGAGATAAGCAACAACGCGATCGCCAGCGCGATCAGGGTTGTTGCGGCAATTATCGAACCGTTTTTTCCGCATCTCTGCGGTAAACCTTTAATGCCGCTTGCATGATCTTGATCCATATCCTTAAGCACATTAAGGAAGTGCGCTGCCATTCCAAATAAGGCACCGCCTACCCACATCCATGTGGGAGGCACTTTCTCTTGGGAGTAAGCCATGCACGAGGGGAGTATGGCAAATGCGACTGCATAGGGAAGTGGCGAGAAGATGTTGAATTTAAAGTAGAAGTTGTAGCCAAGCGCCCAAAGAATCGCGAAAATTGAAAGTCCACCACCAACAAAACCAAGTGGACCGAAGAGATTAATAACTAGCGCAATTGGGATCATTACTGCGAGCCAAAACTGTAAATATTTGCGAGTGATCAATCCGGCCACTAGCGGCTTATTCATTCGCTGATGAGAGAGATCATCTGCGTAATCGATTAAATCATTGCTCCATCCAATAATAAGTTGGCCAGAGAAAAACCCTAGAGCAATGATCAGAGCTGAAGCTGGCTGCCAGTAGAGCTGTGCGAAGAAATAACTCAGCGCAGTGACAAGTAGCGATGGACCAAAGTGTGAAGCTTGAGCGAGCCCAACAATACGAGCCTTCGGAAGTCCTGGCATTACTTCCCAGCCTTACACTTTTCAGAACAGTACTTAACGTTTTCCCAGTCGCGTGCCCACTTCTTGCGCCATTCAAATGGTCGCTCACAGCGCTCACATACTTTGGGCGGGAACCCATTCTTGATCTTGGCTTGCATGGAATGAGTTTAACGCGATCACTTCAAAGCGCACCTTGGCTCATGGGTGGATAAAGTTCTTACATGAAATTGCTCATTGGTTTGCTCTTCGCGCTGACATCCCTTACTGCCTGTGCGCAAACCTCAAGTGTGGAAGATTCTTCTGCCTTTGAAGAATTAGCCGATGGAAGCTGCACCAGTGGGCAGAGCCGATTAGTTCAGGAACATATCTCAGGGCAGATTACCGCTCTATCACTAGAAGATTGGGAGAGTGCGTATTCTTTTGCAGCCCCGGGATTTAAAGAGACAGTCGGACTTGATCAATTCATTTTTGTTATTACATCCCAATATCAGATGCTTATAAACAATCAAGGAGTGAAATACGGGGCTTGCAATATCGCCAATCAAGAAATCACTCAAGAAGTGAGCGTGAGAAGTGAGAGTGAATGGATTAATCTCAGCTACTCATTATCTTCTGAAAGCGAATCACTCGGGATCGAAGCAGCCTCGATAGTATTTGACCAACCTAAGCTAGATATCTAAAGCTCTAGTGCGATCACTCCATAGTGATCAGTTAAGCAACTGGTGAGGTGTATTTAAGCAACCGGTGAGATGAATTTAAGCAACTGGAGCGATCTCGGGAAACCAAACCAGAGCTTCATCACGGAATGGACCCTCTGCCTCTAGCTGACAGAAAATTCCAGTTGTACCCATCGTTACCCGGTGGATCAAAACATATTCGGCTGGAAGATTGAGTTGGAATCCAATCTTTGCCGTCGGGTTACGTGGATCGCCAACGCGTGCACTCTGATCGCGCAACCAATCACGTGAATATTTAAAGGTAGGAGTGCGCAGCGGTTCTACAAGTGGAACAAGGTATTCCAGCACTAAATTCGGATCGACATCAACTTCCGAAAGAATAAATCCATCCTTTTTAAATCCATCGTAGAGAGCCTGCGCATTGTCATCGAGTGCATGCTTTAAGAGGTTTTTAAAGGGTTCAGGGAAACCATCGGGTAGACGATTGCAGGCACCGAAATCAAGGACTCCGATTCGACCATCGTCGAGCAAACGGAAATTTCCAGGATGAGGATCGGCATGCAATAACCCTGCGCGATCAGGACAGGTGAAGTGAAAACGCGCGATATGCATTCCTGCCGCGTTGCGCTCTTTCTGCGTTCCGCTCTTGATGACATCTGCCAAAGGTTTTCCATCGAGCCACTGGCTGACAAGAACCTTGGTAGTCGCCGTTACCACTCGCGGAATCGCGATATCGGGATCATTTTCATAAGCGTTATAGCAAGCACGTTGTGCTTCAGCTTCATACAGGTAATCAACTTCTTCAATAATGCGCGCACGAAGCTCTTCCATGAGAGGTTTCATATCAACACCTGGAAGTACTAAGCCAAATATTTTTGAGAAACGTTGAATCTGATTGAGATCACTGACGAGTGCTTCTGCAGCCCCTGGATATTGAATCTTTACCGCAACATCTGTGCCATCTTTCCACACGGCGCGATGCACTTGGCCAATAGATGCCGATGCTGTTGCTTGATCTTCAAAAGAGATGAAGTTATCGCGCCAATCATCGCCGAGCTCTTTAGCCAAAACTTTATGGACAACTTTTGCAGGTAGAGGGGGTGCGGACTCTTGTAACTTTGTGAGCGTCTCGCGGTAAGGCTTTGCAAACTCTTCTGGAAGCGCTGCTTCAAAAACGCTCAAGGCTTGGCCGAACTTCATAGCACCGCCCTTGAGTTCACCAAGGACTTTAAAGAGTTGCTCTGCAGTCTTCTCTTGAATATCTGCAAAGACAACAGAGGAAGATTGACCAACGAGTTGTTTTCCGACTCCTAAAACACTTCGCCCTGCAATACCGACAGGAATTTTAATCATGCGTGCAGAGCGAGCAACCGTAGTACTCGGGATCTTTACCTCTGCCGGTTTCTTAGCCACGCGCCAATCTTGGATGCAATTGATGAAAAGCGCCAAATGAAAATATGTGATGAGGGGGAGAGATGATCCATTTCACACGACTAGAGCCACACAACTAGAGCCATTTGCCTAAAGCCAATGACACCCACATGCAGGGTTGCGAGATACAGGGATCAGAGAACTCTCACTCAGTGCAAGTGAATCCACTGCCATATATGCCCCTGTGAGATCAGATTTACTCGCATCGATGCGCTGGAGAATAAATGAAGCGATCAATCCTGCAAGGTAGTGAGCTACAAATACCGGCATCTCTTCATGTTCTGGGCGTTCTCCGATGAGGACTTTATCTGCCGTCACACTTGGACTACCAACTACTTCTTCAATCGAAATATTTCGACAACGTGTGCATGGTGTCTTCCCAGGCTGAACAAGTGGGCCAATCACACACCTTCCGCCATCTGGTGGAGTAATAACTAAGTGTTCTTGCCCTGCAGACATCCACTGCGACAGCAACTGTGTATCCATTGCTCCGATATGAATCTTAATGAATCTCTCAGGTGGCTCACCATCAAGCTCCTGTGCACTTTCTAGCCTTTCAATCGGAAAGAGCGATAACTCTTTTCCGAGATCTTCCATGCGCTGCTTGTAGGACTGACCTACATCGGTAGATCGAATAAAGCCTGCACTGAGATCTGTATCAATGATGAGTGGATCGTGCGAGCGCGTACCTAGCGCAAAGTGAGTGTAGGTCACTCCACTTGAGAGCAAAATTCCATAGAGCAACGTTGCGATGCGATCGCTTCCATAAATTTCTACTCGCACATTCTGTCGTGCGTTAACAATCGATGCACCTGAATCATGTACCCCAGGAAGTAATCGAGTATGTGAAAGTTCTGGAGCTACACGCTTTTGTAATTGGGAAAAGGCTGCATCGGGCAAGATGTCGCGACGTTTATGTTTTGCAACAGATTGAAAACGAGTAGTCACAGATAAAATCGATGGGGATGTTTCAAGAAATTCATGTTCTTCTAAGCTCCATACAAGTTCACGATATTCATCGGCGGACATCCCGCAGCTTTCGGCGATATCAATCTCATCGCCTTGGTTGGTACTCAAGATTTCTAGCGCCCGTACATAACCTTTCTCCGGAATGGCAAATGATGAGCGCGCTGTTCCGCAGCGCAATCCGATTGGAGTGCGATAAATACTGATGCCCTCTTTCAGGCGAAGGTGGCTCTTGCTCGTAATCTCCTGAGGTGTCTCTGTTGTCTCTGTTCTCATGGGCGGCAGGGTTGCACCGCGCATAACGTGCACCTCCACACACTCCACATCGATCACCCGCATGCAAGCACATGGTTACGTTGCGTATATAAAAGAATTCACCCCGTATAAGCGTCGGCCTATACGGGGTGAACCTGTAAATCTTTTTCACCAATTCCAGCTGAACGAAGCCTGACTATGGCTAGTAGTTATGGTGCGGGATTACTGCGCCTTACCGAGAATACGGTTAACCGTAGTTCCGCAAACAGGGCACTTGCCCTTTGCCATGCGGCGACCTGAATCCGAGATATGAACCATGCCCTCGAAGTCACGCTTTGCTTTGCACTTTACGCAGTAAGCGTCACCCTTGTAAGCCTCATTTGTCT
>CANESA010000057.1 GCA_947440735.1 Candidatus Nanopelagicaceae bacterium | reverse complement strand
GTGAGCAGCGAGATTGTGTTGGCTTAGAACGTCACCATTAAAAATTACCACTGCTTCACCAGATGCACCTTTATCTAAATGGGCAGCAGCATTGGCAATCGCTCCGCCGGTTCCTAGCGGCTCCTTCTCGACTGCATAGCGAAGATCGATCCCCCACTTACTTCCATCTCCAAAGTACGGAATAAAAACTTCTGAGAGGTATGAGGTTGCAAGTACCAACGTAGTAATTCCTGCACGTTGTGCTGCAAGAATTTGGTGTTCGGTCACAGGCTTACATGCAACTGGAAGCATGGGTTTAGGAATTTCTGAAGTTATGGGCGCTAAGCGAGTTCCTCGGCCCCCAACCAGCAAAATTCCAACAGTCATGGCTTATGCACCAATCGCAGCCATGATGCGTGCAGCTGCATCATTTACTGCCTTATCGGTGGCGGTCATTGCAACACGAATATGGTGACTGCCATCAGGGCCATAGAAAGTACCTGGGGTGGCAAGAATGCCAATTTCTGCAAGCCATTCAACTGACTTCCATGCATCTTCATTTCGTGTGCACCATATGTAAAGTCCGGCAACGCTTTCTTCAATTCGAAATCCTGCTGCCTCTAAAGCTGGCTTAAGTGTGGCGCGACGAGAGTTGTAACGTGTGCGCGCAGTTGCAACATGTTCATCATCGCCAAGGGCTGCAGTCATTGCCTTCTGAACAGGCAGGGCAACCATCATGCCGGCATGTTTTCTGATCTCACGAATTGCTGCGATAAGTGCAGGATCTCCCACCATAAATGCCGCGCGATAGCCCGCTAGAGAGGAACGCTTAGAGAGTGAATGCACGGCAAGTAAATTTAAATTATCTCCATCGCTATATGCAAAAATCGATGTAGGAGTTACGCCATCACCAAATTCCAAGTAACACTCATCTGATATGACTACCGCTTTATTCTTTCGTGACCATTGAATAATTGCGCGAAGCTCTTCTTGCGAGTGCACACGACCTGTGGGATTTGCAGGCGAATTTACCCACGCAAGATCGGCTTGCGGCCATTGTGACGCATCAATATCTACTGCAATCTCATGTGACTGCGCCAACATCGCTCCTACGAGATAGGTCGGATAAGCAATCTTTGGATAGAGCACAGTCTGTGATTGCAGAAAAGTTGGAAGCCATGCAACTAATTCTTTTGAACCAATGACCGGCAGAACATCAAAGTCGCCTGTTATGCCGAGATGGCTTGTCGCCCAGGTACGAATTGCTTGTTGTAACTCAGGTGTACCTGCAGTAGTTGGATAACTTGGAGAGTTCGCACTCTCTGCCAAAACCTTTTGAATAAAATCAGGAGTTGGATCTACGGGAGTTCCTTGCGAGAGATCAATGATCCCTCCTGGGTGCTTTCGCGCCTTTACTCCGTAAGGAGCAAGTGCATCCCAGGGAAAATCAGGAAGTTTTCTTCTCAACGGCGAGCACATCTGCATGGTCGTGATCTGTAAGACCGACCTTTGCAGCTCCACCTGGGGAGCCAAGTTCTACGAAAAACTCGGTATTAACTTTTGGATACTCTTTCCACTCGCCCGGAACATCATCCTCATAGTAAATAGCCTCAACCGGGCAGACAGGCTCGCAGGCACCACAATCCACGCACTCATCAGGTTGGATATAGAGCATTCGGTTGCCTTCGTAAATGCAATCCACTGGGCACTCTTCGATGCAGGACTTATCTTTCACATCGATACATGGCTGAGCAATTACATATGTCACGAGCAACCTCCGGAAGGTAAAGAATGGGCATGGCTTAGCTAGAGGGTAATTCTAACCATGCACCATCCGTACTGCACGGTTAATGTGAGCCTATGAGAGCAGGATCTCCAGACCTTGACCCAGGACTGATCGGGCAGCGGCTGACCTTGCGCCTACATGATCCAGAAGGTGGCTATCGCGATCTCGTTGGGATTCTTGAATCAGCCACAACAATAAGAAAACGCTCTGGTGAGATTGTTGAGTTTGATCCGCGTCAGATCGCAATCGTTCATCCCATTATGGAACTCCCACAAAAAGCTGGCAGCGGTGCACCTCTCTCGCTTCGTATCGCCGAACTTGAAGCTCTCTCTACTCGGACATGGCCACCTCGTGAGATCAAAGAAATTGGAAAATGGCAGGTTCGTATTTCAGATGGTGTGACATACAGAGCTAACTCAGTCCTGGTATCGGGTGCTCCACCATTTGGTGAACCCGGAATTGAATTAGATCAGGCAATCGATGCCGTTGAGAAAATTTATGCTGATGCGCAATTACCTGCAGTTTTTCATCTCGTACATCCGATTTATCAAGAATTCACTGACTATCTGATCGGTAAAGGTTGGACAGAGAAAGTCGGGGCTGCCTTTCTTTTCTGCGATATTGATAGCACGCGGGATATGACTGACACTTTAAAGGAGAGAAATCTGACTCTCCTCAATGAGGAAGCGCCGACTCCAGAATTCTTAGCGCTTCATAGCGATGAAATTCTTGAGTCGATTATGAATTCTTACCCAGCGCGTTACCTCTCTCTACGTAGCGATGGTGTCACTGTGGCTACTGCTCGACTAGCAGTTTGCGAATCATGGGCAATAACCACAAGACTTATCGTTGCCGAATCTCATCGTCGCCAAGGTTTGGCTGAATTACTGATGCAGGCTGCCACGACACTTTCGCACGCTGATGGTGCGAATAAAATGTGTCTCCAACTTGATCGCTCAAATATTGCCGCACAAGCACTCTACGAAAAGATGGGTTTCCGGGTTCATCACACATACAGCTTTATCGAACGTAAAAACAGATCCGAGTGCGCATGTTAAAGCTCTACGACACACGCGCCCGCGAGGTTCTCGCCATCGAAGGTCGTGACGGAGCCCTCAAGGTTTACTGCTGCGGACCTACTGTCTATCGCGATGCCCACGTGGGTAATCTGCGCACATTTTTGCTCTCAGATCTCATCAGCAGAGCTGCGACACTTTCTGGATTGAATGTCACACTCATTCAGAACATCACGGATGTGGGCCATATGGCAAATGATCTTGAGGATAAAATCCTTGCGCAATCAAAGAGTGAATCCCTTGATCCATTTACTATTGCGCGCAAATATGAAGAGCGATTCCACCTCGATCTTCAGAGACTCAATATTCAACCAGCTCATTCATATCCGCGTGCAAGTGAAAATATTGCGCTGATGCTTTCTGCAATCGAAAAACTCATCACAGATGGATTTGCCTACGTTGCCACCGATGGCAACGTCTACTTTGATGCTCAATCATTTCCAACATATGGAGCAATAAGTGGAAACCGCCTTGAGTCCTTAAAGCCGGGACATCGCTATGAATATTCAGAAGATGGAGCTAAACGTTTCCATGCAGATTGGGCGTTGTGGAAATTAGCTCGTGATCGTACAGAGATGATCTGGCCTACCGCTTGGGGCGATGGATACCCTGGTTGGCATATTGAGTGCAGCGCGATGTCAATTGAGTATTTGGGCCACACCATTGATCTCCACGTTGGTGGAATAGATCTACGCTTTCCCCATCACGAAAATGAGCGTGCACAATCGAATGCACTCACTGGACGTGAAACTGTTACACATTGGATCCACGGCGAGCATTTACTCTTCGAGGGACGCAAGATGTCAAAGAGCTCTGGAAATGTTCTCTTATTGCAAGACATCATTGATCGCGGACTTGACCCGTTAGCTGCTCGTCTTGCATTCCTTGAAAACCGATACCGGTCACAGATGGATTTGACGTGGGCTTCCCTTGATGCCGCGCATGTAACTCTGCGTAGATGGCGCATGCTTGTGCAATCTGGCCAGCCTCAGGCTGAACTGATTCCTGATCAAGACTTTCTTACAGCGATCTATGCAGACCTTGATACACCTCGTGCGTTACAAAGATTGCGTGCAGTAGAAAAGAGCACAACTCTTACTCCAGCAGAAAAGGCAGGGATTTTCCGCTTTGCAGATCACATTCTTGGTTTAGATCTTTCACGAATACCAGAAAAGCGAGAGCTCTCAGAATTACAGGGGCAGCTTCTGCGTCAACGGGAAATTGCGCGTGCGGGAAAAGATTTTGCCGAGAGTGATCGTTTGCGAACACTTCTTGAAGAGAGTGGGCTAGAGATTGCGGATAGCCCTCAAGGACAGAGCTGGTGCTAATCCTTTACTGGAAGAAGTATCGAAAGTAGAACGATCGTCAGGGCACTTGCTAAGTAGGTCATTCCAGCTCGATCGCCTTGAACCAACAACTCTCCCCCATCTCCATACGTTGTTGCATCGTTAATGATAATCAGCCAACCTAAGAGGGCTGCAACTTTAAAGCGGCGTTTTCCGTAGCGTCTACCTATCGACCAGAACGTCGCCGCAGATCCTGCTAGAGCAAGAATGAGTCCAGCCGGTGGATAAGAGAGATGGAGAAATACACCTGCGGCTGCAGTAAGGCCGCCGACAACAAAACTCAAGAAATATTTCACTTAGAAATTTACTCCAGAGAGAAGATCTATTTCTCGTCCATCTTTATCAAATGGTTCATGAGCTTGACCGTGAACCAGGGTGTAATACTCATTTCCCCAGACTTGCAATCCGATGTTATTTGAAAGTGCAAAGAATGGGCCATCGAGTGCAATCTGAGTCTTATGTGCGGCCATCGCATCCATCTTGGCTTGAACATATTCGTTACCATCGATAAGAGTTGTCACTAATGTGTCATCCTTTGCAAAAGGAAGATCATCAGCGCTCTCAGCTCCAAAGAAATCAGAACCCAGAGCTTTCATCTTTTCAATTCCGTCGGCAATAACAGATTTAGGCAT
>CANESA010000056.1 GCA_947440735.1 Candidatus Nanopelagicaceae bacterium | reverse complement strand
GCTCGGTGCAAACTCAATTCTTGGCGTCTCACTCGCTGTTGCTAAGGCATCTGCAGAATCTGCCGACCTCTCACTCTTCTCATACCTCGGCGGATCAAACGCACACGTCTTGCCAGTTCCAATGATGAACATTCTCAACGGTGGCGCACATGCAGATACCAACGTTGATATCCAAGAATTTATGGTTGCTCCAATTGGCGCAGAATCATTCCGCGAATCACTTCGTTGGGGCGCAGAGATCTACCACTCACTTAAATCAGTATTGAAGAAGCGCGGACTTGCAACAAGTGTTGGCGATGAAGGTGGATTTGCACCAAACCTTGAGAGCAACCGTGCAGCACTTGACCTTATTCTTGAAGCGATCGAAGCAGCTGGCTTTAAGCCAGGTAAAGATGTCGCACTTGCAATGGATGTTGCTGCCACTGAATTCCACGAGGGCGGTAAGTACAAGTTCGAGGGATCACTTCGCACATCAGATGAAATGATCGCCTACTACGCAGAGCTCGTATCTGCCTACCCACTAGTTTCTATCGAAGATCCACTTGATGAAGAAGATTGGGCTGGCTGGACATCAATGACAGCATCCCTTGGCTCAAAGGTGCAGATCGTCGGAGATGACCTCTTCGTTACAAATCCCACACGTCTTGCAAAGGGAATTGCTGGTAACACAGCGAATGCACTCCTTGTAAAGGTAAACCAGATAGGAACACTGACCGAGACACTCGATGCAGTAGAGATGGCACATCGTGCTAACTACCGCAGCATGCTCAGCCACCGTTCAGGTGAAACCGAGGACACCACCATTGCTGATATCGCAGTTGCAACAAACTGTGGACAGATCAAGACCGGTGCACCTGCACGAAGTGAGCGCGTTGCTAAGTACAACCAGCTGCTACGCATCGAAGAAGAACTCGCATCTGGCGCGCTCTATGCCGGTCGCGCTGCTTTCCCACGCTTTAAGGGATAATTTCACACCTACGAGTGATACGAGAGAGAAGTTAACGTGGTTCGGTTTAGATCCAAGCGAGTATTTTCTTCACGTCGCCCAGGATCTGGCCGAACCTTCTCTCTTGTTGCAGTCTTCTTTATCTTCGCACTCATTCTTGCTCCACCAATTCAGAATTACTTTACACAACGCGCACAGATCAACGCACTTCGCGCACAAGTCGATGGTGATCGCGCAGCACTTGAAGCCGCGCGCATCGAGCTAACCCGTTGGCAAGATCCTGATTACGTTAAGGCGCAAGCCCGTGAACGCCTTCACTTTGTCATGCCAGGTGAGCGCCAATACATTGTTACCGGTACACCCAACGGTGAAGACGAAGTCATGGCAAATAAAGTTGCAGATCAACTTGAAGATGGCGCCCCTTGGTACACACGCATGATTGCATCGATCACTCAAGTAACAAGTGAGAAGTAATGACTTTACCGATTGATAAGCAAGTAACTACAAAAGATTTAACTTGTATCGAAACTCAACTCGGTCGCACTCCACGAGATGTTCACGCCATTGCCTATCGCTGCCCATGTGGCAACGCTGCAGTTGTTGAAACTCCACCACGTCTGAGCCATGGCGAGCCATTTCCTACCTTTTTCTACGCCACCTGTCCTCGATTAACAGCAGCGATCTCAACTCTTGAATCAACAGGACTGATGGCAACGATGAATGAGCGCTTAGAAACAGATGCCGAACTCGCTGGATCCTACGCAGCAGCACACGATGATTATTTGGCAGCACGCGCAGCACTCAGAATGGATGTTCCAGAAGTCGAAGGAATCTCTGCCGGTGGAATGCCCAATCGTGTGAAATGTTTACATTCACTTGTCGCACATTCACTATCAGCAGGTCCTGGTGTAAACCCACTTGGTGACGAAGCACTAGCGCTATTACCCGAATGGTGGAAGACCGAGCCATGCGAGTAGCAGCTATTGATTGCGGTACTAACTCCATTCGATTACTGATCGCAGATATCGAGGGCGATTCATTCCGTGAAGTCACACGGTTAATGGAAGTTGTTCGCCTCGGACAAGGCGTTGATAAGACCGGCCAATTCCACCCCGATGCGATCGCTCGAACACTCACAGCAGTTGATCTCTACGCCGCTGAGATCGCAAAGCGCGGAGTCGAAAAGATTCGCTTCTGTGCCACAAGTGCCACACGCGATGCCACCAACCGCGATCTCTTTATCGAAGGCGTCTTTGAACGCTTAGGTGTTCGCCCAGAAGTTATCTCAGGTGAAGAAGAAGCATCACTTTCATTCCTTGGTGCAACAAGAGATCTCCCGCCATCAGATGGACCATTCCTCGTCATTGATATCGGAGGCGGATCTACTGAATTCGTTCTCGGTACCGACAAAGTCGAATTCGCAAAGAGCGTCAACATCGGATGTGTACGTATGTCTGAGCGTCACTTCACCCACGATCTCCCTGATAGCGGACAAGTTGCATCAGCTACCGAAGATATCGATGAAGCGATTGCACAGGCTGCCAAGATAGTTCCAATTACTCAGGCAAAGACTCTAATCGCAGTTGCTGGCACTGCCACAACTGTTGCTGCCGCTGCACTCGATCTCCCAACCTATGATCGTTACGCAATCCATCTTTCACGAATTCCTGCAGAGAAAGTGCATTCTGCTTCCAAAATGTTTCTACGAAGTACTCAAGAACAACGCGCTGGACTCGGATATATGCACCCTGGTCGCGTAGATGTGATCTCTGCCGGCACACTCGTTCTCTCACGCATCATGCGCGCATCAGGTGCTACTGAATTCATTGCATCTGAATCAGACATCCTTGATGGAATGGCCTGGTCTCTTGCCAAGTAGTTCGGCAAAAACTCTTCCGCTCCTCAATAAAGAGATCATTGCCTGTATCGCCTGCCCACGCCTTGTTCAGTGGCGAGAAGAAGTTGCCGTCACAAAACGTAAGTCCTATGAAGATGAAAAGTATTGGGGAAAGCCCGTCCCATCCTTTGGTAGCGACAAACCAAAGCTCATGATTATCGGTCTAGCTCCAGGCGCACACGGCGCAAATAGAACAGGACGTATCTTCACCGGAGATAGTTCAGGGGATTGGCTCTACGGATCATTACACCGAAATGGAATCGCAAAGATTCCAACAAGCACTTCTATCAAAGATGGACAAGAGCTAAAAGATACTCGCATCGCCTGTGCTGTTAGATGCGCACCACCAGATAACAAACCAAGCACGGAGGAGCGCCATACCTGTGCACCATTTCTCACACATGAATTCTCACTAGCTAGCAAAACTACAAACGCGTACCTAGCGCTCGGTTCATTTGCATGGCAGGCAACAATTTCAACTCTTCGCCAACTTGGTTATGAAATCGAAACGACTAAATTTGCACACGGTGCCAAAGTGATATTAGAAGATGGAGACAGAAAAATTACGATCATTGGCTCGTATCATCCAAGCCAACAAAATACATTTACTGGAAAACTCACCAAAGCAATGCTGGATAAGGTGATTAAGCAGGCTGCAAAAGCTGCAGGAATTGGATAGTAGACTTCCCATTCGTACATGGCCCTCGTAGCCCAACGGCAGAGGCAGAGGACTTAAAATCCTCCAAGTGTGGGTTCGACCCCCACCGAGGGCACTGTCTGTACTTATTTACTTGTCTTCGTGCATAGATTATCTAACGATTCAAACACAATTGCAATGACTAAATTTTAAACTCATACACAATTAATACAAAACCTGCGGAGGATTTGAAGCTGATCTGTCGGTACTCAGTACCTTCCGTGCCTCCACATCTAGGCTCGAGCAAAGCTCGCGCTCCTCTGCCTCTGCCGTTGGGCTAAAGCAGACCCCCCATTGCGTTACCCCTAAGTGTCCAACCGGATATAAGGTGAAGAAGTGAGATCCAAGTACAAAAAGACTCTAGTGATTTTTCTTTTGCTCTCAGTCCTTTCCGCATTTTTACTCGTGCGCTGTACGCCAAATCAAAGCGAATCTCGATTGATTGAAGCGCCTACGTTCTCGCCGACACCATCTCCTACATCAATGCCGATTGTGGAAGAGTCAACACCGTCTGCGTCTCCAGAAGAGACACTTCCTGTAGCCTCAAACACTCCTTCACCAACAGCCAAACCAAGTGTGAAGCCTTCAGCAGTAAGCACCAAGACAGCTTCTCCAACACCTAGAAAGTCAGTTAAGCCAACGAGTAGTCCGAGTGAAGAAGTTATCGAGCCAGATACGACCGTTATTAATGATGCTGATGGAGATGGTTGGCCAGATTACATTAAACCAACAGTAACTTTCACCAATATCGCTTGCGTGGTTATAGGTGCTGAATACAGATATACGTACGAAGTGAATTTCTTGGGAGGAGATAATTACTCACTTAATGACGGAGGCGGATTCCGCGGATTCCAAATGAAACTAGAAAATGGCAAATTCTGGTTCTCCTATCCAGAACCTAAGGTGATTCGCCCGGATATATTCAATTACTACAAAATCAGATCTGCCTCAGATAGAAGTTGGACTTGGTTTAGGTCACTTCGTGGCCTAAATAATAAAAGTGGCATAGGGGTTCGAAGTCCGCTCACTCTTAACGACCTCTACACTAGCGTCGACGACACTGTCCGATATCCCGATATTGATTGGTCCCTATGTAAGTAATAGCGCTCCTGCTGCCTCTGCCATTGGGCTAAAGCAGACCCCCGGTTGTTAACTTTGAGCGTGAATGTATCTGTACTACCTCTCTAGAAATATCTACTAAGGCTAAAAATTCATCCAAAGGGTATGGCTATCACTATCCCATCCACCCTAGTCTTCTATGGTGCGAAAAAAGATTTTGAAAGCTGTG
>CANESA010000055.1 GCA_947440735.1 Candidatus Nanopelagicaceae bacterium | reverse complement strand
TTCACTTTGAAGATGTCAATAAACTCTTAGGCGTACTCAGTCGCCTTGTAGATTCGGGAAACACAGTTATTGTTATCGAACATAACCTTGACGTGATTAAGTGTGCGGATTGGGTCATCGATATGGGCCCAGAAGGTGGCTTTAGAGGTGGATTGGTTGTTGCAGAGGGAACACCAGAGCAGGTCGCTTCCGTGAAGGAGAGTTATACCGGCCAATACTTAGGTGAAATTCTAGAAAGTAACCGTTCCATGAAGAAAACTGCAACGAAGAAGAAGTAGCGATGGCAGATCCAGCCTCGTACCGTCCTCCGGAGATTCCTGAAGATCCCGGTGTTTATCGCTTTTACAATGATAAAGAGAAGGTCATCTATGTAGGCAAAGCGAAGAATCTCAAGAATAGATTGAGCTCTTACTTTGGATCGAATTTAGCGCAGAAGACGTACCGAATGGTGCACGAAGCTGTCCGCGTTGATTGGACGATCGTCAAGACTGAACTTGAAGCGCTAGCTCTTGAATTCTCGTGGATCAAGCAATATCACCCGACATATAACGTCCAGTTCAAAGATGATAAGTCTTATCCCTATTTGGCAATTTCCATCGAAGACGAATATCCGCGAATATTCATCACACGCAAAGAGAAGCGCCCTGGATTGAAGTACTTTGGACCGTATACAAATGCGTGGGCGTTGCGAAATACCTATGAAGTTCTTCTTAAGGTATTTCCCGTCAGATCGTGTAGCGCGGGAAATTTTCAACGGGCTCAAAAAACAAAACGGCAATGTCTCCTAGGAGATATTGGTAAGTGTGCGGCTCCATGCGTGGGATGGGTAACTCCGGATGAGCATCGCCAGATTGCTGTCAAACTCAATGAATTTATGGAATCAGGAATGGAAGATCTCTTACCTGCAATGCGCAGCGAGATGGAGTTAGCGGCATCACGTGAAGAGTTCGAGCGCGCAGCTCGTCTTCGCGATCAGATTGAATCATTTGAAAAGGCACAGAAATCTACCCAAGGAAATCTCTCTGATGATCTGGACGGTGATTTCATCGCTATTCACGAAGAAGGGTTCCACGCAGCAGGTTCTATCTTCATGGTACGCCGAGGATCGATCAAGGGTTCACGCTCGTGGATTGTTGACCAAGAGAGAACTCTCGAGGGGGAGGACCAGTGGGCCTCACTACTCTTCTCTATCTATGGCGATGGAGCAACGGACATCTCTTCCACCGTTCACATCAATGAAGAACCGGCTGATATTGAATCACTTACTGCCTGGCTCACTTCGATCGCCGGTCATAAAGTTGTCATCAAAGTTCCACAACGCGGTGAAAAGGTCGAACTTCTGGATACTGTGGGGAGAAATGCTCATTATGCACTGATTCAATTCCTCAGCAAGCGCGCAAACGATGCCGCGGTCTCCGGTAAAGCTCTTATCGAACTCGAGGAAGTTCTCGAACTACCCCGTACACCGCTGCGTATCGAGTGCTTCGATATATCAAATATTTCTGGAACTACCGTCGTTGCATCAATGGTTGTCTTTGAAGATGGCATCGCTAAAAAGAGTGAATATCGTCGATTCATTGTCGACACTACCGAGGCAACCGATGACACTCGGGCAATGCATCAGGTAATCACGCGCCGACTGAAGCGATTCCTTGCAGATAGAAATGTTGATCAGAGTGAGGTACAAGATTCCGGCGGACGACTAGGAAAATTCTCGTACCCTCCTCAGCTGATTGTGGTGGATGGCGGAGCTCCACAAGTTGCCGCAGCAGCACGCGCTCTCGAGGAACTTGGAATCACAGATATTGCGCTCTGTGGATTAGCAAAACGACTTGAGGAAGTGTGGCTTCCGCATAACCACGATCCACTCATTCTTCCGCGCACAAGTGAAGGAATGTATCTTCTGCAGCGCATACGAGATGAAGCACACCGCTTTGCAATCACCTTTCATCGATCTCGGAGATCGAAGGTCATGCTTGAGTCAGTGCTGGATGAAATCGAGCAACTGGGACATATCCGAAGAGCGGCTCTTCTCGATCGCTTCGGATCGGTGAGTGCTATTCGCAAAGCCTCATTGGTAGAGATTGCGGCAACACCTGGTATCGGCGAGAAAATCGCATCGATTATCTGGAACCATCTCTCGCACATGGGGGAGAGCGCAGTCAGCAGTGGAGTCGATATGCAGACGGGTGAAATTGTAGAAAATTAGGGCAGAGCTACCCGTTTGAGGTACTTGACGTTGATGGCAGACTGTAGCCATGAGTACGCGCGAGCTCTTGATCCTCACCGGTATGTCCGGTGCTGGAAGATCTACCGTTGCCCACGCGCTTGAAGATCTAGGTTGGTATGTCGTCGACAATCTTCCGCCTGCACTTCTCCCTGAATTAGCTTCACAGACAGGTGGATCTGATTTCGCATCGGTTGCCGTAGTTGTTGATGTGCGCGGCGGTAAATTCTTTGATGATCTGAGCGCATCTCTCACCACATTGCGCGACGAGAAGATCCCTTTCAGGATGCTCTTTCTCGATGCCAGTGACCAGATTTTGGTCGCGCGCTTTGAATCTACCCGACGTCCACACCCCTTGCAGGCAAGTGATCGGATTGTCGATGGAATCGCCCGCGAGCGAACAAAGCTAGATGAGCTACGTTCTCAGGCTGACATTGTTATCGACTCTAGCAATCTCAATGTTCATCAACTTGAGAAGCGAATCGCTGAAATATTTGCTCCCGGATCTTTGAGCGCAATCCGCATTAGCGTTCTTTCATTTGGATTCAAATATGGCATTCCTGTTGACGCTGACCTTCTACTTGATGCGCGGTTTATCCCTAATCCACATTGGGTGCCAGAACTTCGTCCACTTACTGGACTTGATGAAAAAGTCTTTTCGACCGTCCTTGCAAGTGATGGGGTCAATGAGTTTATAAAGACATATGTATCAGTTGTCATGCAGATGATCCCAGGATATTTACGTGAGGGGAAGCGATTTGTCACCATCGCAGTTGGTTGCACTGGCGGAAAACATCGCAGCGTATCCGTCTCACGCGAGATCGCTCGTCAACTCAATGAACACTCATCGACTGTAGAGATATCTGCACACGCTACCCATAGAGATGTGGGTCGCGAGTAAGCGATGTCATCTCCACGCGTTGTCTCTCTTGGGGGAGGGCATGGATTATTTGCCACACTCACTTCTCTTAGATCACTGACTTCAGATATCACCGCGATAGTCACTGTTGCCGATAATGGTGGATCAAGTGGAAGGTTGCGAGAAGAGTTTCCAATATTTCCTCCAGGTGATCTTCGGATGGCACTTGCCGCACTCTGTTCTGATGATGAATGGGGAAGAAGCTGGGCAGAGATCATGCAGTATCGATTTACAAGCGAAGGTCCACTCGATGGCCACGCAGTCGGCAATCTACTTTTAGCCGCTCTGTGGGATCGCGATGAAGATCCTGTAGAAGGGCTAGATCGAGTGGGAGCGCTACTGAAAGTTATCGGCCGCGTTCTTCCGATGGCCAATGAACCACTAGATATTCAGGCTACTTTCTTCGACCAAGGTGAGAAGAGAATAATTCGAGGGCAGAAAGAAGTTGCTACAGCACCAGGGCGTTTTGAATCTTTGCAATTGATTCCGGATAATCCGAAGGCGAGGCCAGAAGCGTTGGCAGCTATTGCAGATGCTGATTGGATCACGATGGGGCCAGGGTCGTGGATCTCTAGCGTTCTTCCTCATCTCCTTGTACCGGATCAGTTAGCTTCCTTGGTTAAATCCCCAGCTACGAAAATCCTTCTTCTCAATCTTGATGATTCTGAAAGTGGTGAATTTTCAGGTCGTAGCGCTCTTGATCACATTGCAGCTATCCAAAAATTAGCACCGCAGCTCACATTTGATTTTGTAGTTGCAGATACTTCGATTGTTCTTGATCCGCAGGCAGGACAACTCCTGAGGGATAAAGTTTCAACCCAAGGTGGAGAGTTGGTCGTGCGGGATCTTCGCCTCGAATCAAGTGGAAATCATCATGATACGAAAAAATTGACCTCTCTTTTCGCACACATTGCGGAGAAAACTTTGGTTGGATAGCCCCATGGCAATGACTGCAGCGGTAAAAGATGAATTAAGTCGTCTCTCGGTCACGCGTCCCTGCTGTCGCAAAGCTGAGGTCTCATCTCTCCTTCGTTTTGCAGGTGGACTACATATCGCCGCAGGCAAAGTTGTTATCGAGGTTGAACTTGATACATCTCAGAGCGCCAGGCGACTCAAGAAAGATATCGCAGATATTTATGGCCATGACAGCGATCTAGCAGTTCTCTCATCGAGTGGACTTCGCAAAGGATCTCGTTACGTTGTTCGCGTTATCGAATCAGGCGATGCGTTGGCACGCCAGACTGGTCTTATTGATGGAAACGGTCGCCCTATTCGCGGCTTACCGCCACAAGTAGTTTCAGCAAATATTTGTGATGCAGAGGCAGCATGGCGCGGTGCATTTATTGCACATGGTTCACTGACAGAGCCGGGACGTTCTTCTTCGCTTGAAATTACTTGTCCTGGTCCAGAGGCAGCGCTAGCTCTCGTTGGTGCGGCACGCCGACTAGGTATTGCTGCAAAAGCTCGCGAGGTTCGCGGAGTTGATCGCGTTGTTATTCGTGATGGTGACGCCATCGGCGTTCTGCTCACACGTCTGGGAGCTCACGAGAGTGTCCTGGCTTGGGAAGAGCGACGCATGCGACGAGAAGTTCGAGCCACCGCTAATCGACTTGCAAACTTTGATGATGCAAATCTTCGTCGCTCGGCTCGCGCCGCGGTTGCCGCAGCTGCACGCGTGCAACGCGCAATGGAAATTCTCGGAGATGAAATTCCTGATCATTTGAAAGAGGCGGGCGAACTTCG
>CANESA010000054.1 GCA_947440735.1 Candidatus Nanopelagicaceae bacterium | reverse complement strand
GCAGAAGGAACTCGCGATTTAATCGCAGCCGGAGCTGACATTATCAAGGTGGGCGTAGGTCCTGGTGCGATGTGTACAACCCGCATGCAGACAGGTGTGGGCCGCCCGCAATTTTCAGCAGTCCTTGAATGTGCAGCGGCTGCAAAAGAACTTGGAAAATCCGTCTGGGCAGATGGTGGCGTTCGCCATCCTCGCGATGTTGCGCTGGCACTTGCAGCAGGTGCATCGCAGGTAATGATTGGATCTTGGTTTGCAGGTACCTATGAATCACCTGGTGACTTGCAGCGTGATGCAAATGGCAAACTCTTTAAAGAATCTTTTGGAATGGCATCTGCTCGCGCAGTTGCTGCACGTACATCGTCAGAGGATGCATTCGATCGTGCGCGTAAGGCGCTCTTTGAAGAAGGCATCTCAACATCACGTATGTATCTCAACTCGGCTCGCCCAGGCGTTGAAGATCTACTCGATGAGATAATCGCCGGCGTGAGATCTTCATGTACCTATGCAGGTGCACACGATCTCAATGAGTTTGCAGAGCGCGCGACAGTTGGAATTCAATCTCCTGCAGGATATGCAGAAGGTCGCCCACTGCACTCGTCGTGGAGTATTTAGCCGCGTAGTGCGACTGCGAATTCGCGGAAATCTTCAACAAGAAGATCGATCTCTGCCTGGCCATGAGCCAAGCTGATCAACCACTGTTCATCTAGCCCAGGTGGAGTGATAATTCCGCGGTTAAGTGAGAAGAGCCAGTGTGCCTCTGCAATACCAAAATCAGTTGCTTTGTAATCACGGTAATTGCGCACTGGAGTTGTCGACCACGTTACGCAGCCCTTAACTCCAAATCCAACAGTGTGTGCAGGTAGTTCGTACTCGTCAATGATTGCGCTAATGCGAGTTAACGCCTGGAAATTAAAGGCTTCTGCCGTCTCCATCGCCTCATCAGTACAGATGCGATCGATTGCGCGAACACCAGCCATTGCAAGTGGATTTCCATTAAAAGTTCCAAAGTGTGCCATCTTGCCATTGGTGACGTAATCCATGTACTTCTTCTTTCCACCAAATGCTGCAAGTGGAAGTCCTCCGCCGATAGATTTTGCAAGAGTAATCAAATCTGGCTGAACACCGAGACGAGCAGATGCGCCATGTGCACCAGCTGTTAGACCAGTTTTTACTTCATCAAAGATAAGAATGACATCGTACTTATCGCATAGCGCACGAACACCTTCGAGATATCCAGTATCAGGAAGAATAATCGCTAAGTTTTCGAGAACTGGTTCAACGATAAAGCAGGCAATCTTCTTTGAGTTTTTCTTAAACATCTTTTCGAGAGCTTTGAGGTTATTGAAAGGAACGACGTAGACATCTCCTGGAACGAGGTTGGAGTCGATGTAAGCCTTTGGCTTATCTGGATTCCCAATTTTATCTAGTGGTGGTTTTGAGGAGACAACAAATGGATCGTAACTACCGTGGTAACCACCTTCAACTTTGAGGATGCCCATCTTGCCGGTTGCAGATCGAGCAACGCGAACCGCGTACATCGTCGACTCTGTACCTGAGTTGGTGAAGCGAACCTGATCGATGCCAAAGCGCTTACAGATGAGTTCTGCCGCATCTGTTGAAATCGGTGAAGGTGTTACAAAGAGCATGCCAGTGCGTAGTGCAGTTTGGATCTCTTCGACAACGATTGGATTGAGGTGGCCAGCAAGCATTGCGCCAAAGCCCATAGAGAGGTCCAGGAGTTTGCGACCATCAACATCTGTCATCCAGGCGCCCTCTGCAGAGGCGATTGAGATTGGATATGGATCCCAGTGCTGGAAGCTTGAGGTCACACCGAGAGGCAGTGATTCGAAGGCGCGCTTACTTTCGGCTTCAGATGCCTTTGTGTTCTTGGTGAAAAGTTTCCATTCATCTGCCAAAACTTGAGCAACTCGCTCTGGCGATACTGGCTTTGATGTGGCAGGGATGTGTCTAAAGCTACTTGCATGATGCCTCTGCATCGTGGAATACATTTGTAAAGTCCAATTCGTTAGGGAGTAAGTATCTCTGATCCTTAAATAAGTTGCAACTAATCAGTATTTCACGCGTGTTTTAACCTCAAGTAGTAAAAATTTTACTTATTGCAATGTGATGAAATGCGATAGGGATACTTTTCATACTGCACGACTATCAGAGGCAATGTAGGGTCGCCTCTTATGAAAGCAAAGACTGCAGTCCCAGTAAATGAAGTGATTGCAATCCGCAGAAGTCCTCGTTCACTCGATGAAAGCGCACCAATTTCAGATACTGATCTTGTAGGGATATTAGAAGCTGCTCGATGGGCGCCATCTGCATTTAATGGACAACCGTGGCGATTCTTTGTAGGAAAGCGTGGCGATTCTGCTTTCAGTCAGATATTAGATTCACTCGTTGAGTTCAATCAAGGATGGGCGAAGAATGCATCAGCGCTCATTCTTGTTGCTGCACAACCAACACGCGATGATGGATCTATCCATGCTGACTACCAATTCGATTGTGGATTAGCAGTTGCCCAACTTGTTATTGAAACTCATGATCGCGGACTTGTTGCTCATCAAATGACTGGCTTTGATAAAGATAAGGCGCGTAGCAATGTCGAGATGTCAAGTGAGCTTGTGCCCGTAGTGATTATCGCGATTGGGCATCAAGGTAGTGCTGAGAAGTTACCTACAGCATTGGCAGAGCGCGAGATGGCACCGCGTAGCCGCAAGCCATTGGAAGAGATCGTCCTTGTTGGGTTGCCAAAGCTTTAATTAAAAACGTGCTCTGATCTGCCACAAATCAGCGAAGACTGGCGCAAAGAGCGTGCTGGCAAGATATTCAACCCCGCTTGAACCACCGGTTCCGATCTTTGATCCAATGGTGCGTTCAACCATCTTTACATGGCGATAACGCCACTCTTGTAGACCCTCATCGATATCTACAAGGCGTTCGCAGACCATCGCACTTTCAGGATCATGTTTATGGACTGCTAGAAGAATTTCTTGAATCTCCTCATTGCTCTCATAATGAGTTTTTACATCGCGATTAAGAATGTGATTAGGGATGCCATGCCCACGGTGATTGAGGTAGGCGAGAGTTGAATCCCAAAGGCTCTTGCGTGAGGTGATCGCTGCAATCTCTTGCTGATCTTTTGGTGGTAGATGTCCTGACATCCGTGAATCACGGCGTCCAAGGATCGCTTCAACTTTTCTAAACTGTACTGATTGAAAACCGCTTGAGGATGCAAGATATCCACGAAAAGCATTAAATTGCAGCGGCGTCATCGTCTCCAAGATATCGATCTGGGTCACACAGACTTTAAGGATCGTGCGAATACGTCCCAAGATTGCAAGGCTGCGGTGGGTATCGCCATCTTCTAACGATTGTTGGGCAGCAGTGAATTCGTGGATGAGTTGTTTAAACCAGAGCTCGTACGTTTGGTGAATAATGATGAAGAGCATTTCGTCATGTTCTGGTCCCTCCGAGAGAGGACGCTGGAGCCCTAAGAGTTCATCGATTGCCAAATATGAATTGTAGGAGAGCGCTGATTCGAATTCATTTCCTGAAGGATTGCTCACGTGACTCTCGAATCTGATTCTTTGATTGTTTCGTATTGGCGTGTAGCAACGAGATCGCGCATACGTTGGAAACCATCCCAGATCTCAATATATGAGGTCGGAAGTGGAGCTATTGCTAAACGAATTGAATGTGGTGTGCGGTAATCAGGGATCACATTGGCGTATTGACGAAGAGCCACACAGATTCGCGCTGCATCAGGGTGTCCAAGTGAAATATGTCCACCGCGTTCGGATGCGTTGCGAGAGGTCAGAAGGGTAAAACCGAGATCTGCAAGCCACGCATCGTAGAGCTCAATCATCATCTGCGTTCCGGTTGCAGCCTTGTGTGCGATGGCACCAATGCCAGCCTCTTCAATCATGGAGAAGGCAGTCTTCACACAACGAAGACCGATGAGTGAAGGAGATGCAATTTGGAATCCTCGAATTCCATCTGCACGTTCAAAGACCGGCCCCATTCCAAATTGATCTCCTTGCGAGAACCACCCTTGAATTGGAACTTGTAACTCTTCCTGCACTCGCTTATTTACATATAACCACGCGGGTGATCCGGGGCCAGAGTTTCCATATTTATATGTGCAACCAACTGCGATATCAACGCCGTTCTTATCAAAATCCATCTGGATAGCACCGACTGCATGGCTTGCATCCCATAATAAGAACGCTCCGTGCTTGCGCACCAGATCAGTGAGAGATTTGATGTCGTTGCGCGCACCTGATCGGTATTGAATAACCTCGAGAGTAACGAGAGCTACATCATCGCTTAAGTACTTCTCTAAGATCTCAGGGGTAATTCGTTCGTTCTCAGCACTTCCTGGAGTTTCGTTATCAATAACAATTAACTTCAAACCAAACTGCTTTGCAATTCCCTCGAGAATGTAGCGATCTGTTGGAAAATTAGCGGCATCAATGATGATTGTTTTACGGCCAGGACGCGCATGAATTGCAGCAAGAGCTAGCTGATAGAAATTGACCGACGTCGTATCGCAGACTAATACTTGACCAGCGGCCGCACCGAGCGTTGCACGTCCAAGAAGATCTCCTGTTGGCTGTGCCTCATCAACCCAATGTCCCCAACCAGTGACAACTTCAGGCCCCCATTCGCGGGTCATAAAATCATTTACGGCAGTGATTGTGGCAAGTGGCAAGCGGCCCAGTGAATTTCCATCCAAATAACACATATCTGGATCTGAAATCATAAAAAGTGATTTAAATCCTTTGAGTGGATCCTTCTCATCGAGTGCAATTGCGTATTCGCGGTCTGTAACCATCATGGCGCAAAGGTACGCTTCTCCATTATGGCGCGCAATCTTGTAAATCTCGAAGGTATAAGTAAGGCCTT
>CANESA010000053.1 GCA_947440735.1 Candidatus Nanopelagicaceae bacterium | reverse complement strand
GGCCGCTGCTGTATCCGGAAAATCTACTGTGAGAATCTCTGCGCGCACCTGCATGGTTGCCCTCTTTAGTGATGAACACTCATAGAAGGGTCATCGACTGGCTTCTCATATTCAGTAACCCATCCGATGACGCTAATAACCAAAGCAACGAGTGCGATAACTGTGAGCCACCATCCAATGATCAGGCCGAAGCCCATCGCAATTGCGCTAGCTGCAACAGGAAGTGGCCACCATGAGTGAGGGCTGTAGAAACCAAGCTCTCCGGCGCCATCCGCAATCTCTGCAGTCAGATTATCTGCTGGCATCACGCTACCGATTCGCTTCTGTGTGAACCACAAATAGAAACCGACCATTC
Organism: Candidatus Nanopelagicaceae bacterium; assembly: GCA_947440735.1. The sequence continues at coordinate 4,670 of CANESA010000053.1, read as the reverse complement.
CAGCAAGGCATGCTGCTAGGAGCATTCCAGTGATTCCCACTGCTTCCCCGCCGACATACCAATAAACAACTGTCATGATCACATAGAAGACACTCAAGCCAACAAAGAGTTGCCAATTAACCTTCATGCTTAGTGGCCCTCAGTCTTGATGTGCGGATGATGAAGATCAAATGCTGGGCGCTCAGATCGAATGCGTGGCATCGTCAAGAAGTTATGTCTTGGTGGTGGACATGAAGTTGCCCATTCAAGTGATGAGCCATAGCCCCACGGGTCATCTACCTCAACCTTTGGACTCTTGCGAGTAATCCACACGTTGATAGCAAATGGAATCATAGAAAGGGCTAATAAGAATGATCCAACCGTTGAAATCATATTCATGCCTGTGAATCCATCTGTTGCTAGGTAATCAGCGTAACGTCGTGGGAATCCCTTAATGCCGAGCCAGTGTTGAATCAAGAATGTGATGTGGAAACCAAAGAAGAGAGTCCAGAAGTGAATCTTTCCAAGGCGCTCATTAAGCATCCTGCCTGTCATCTTTGGCCACCAGAAATAGAAGCCTGCAAACATCGTAAAGACCACAGTTCCGAAGAGAACGTAATGGAAATGTGCAACGACGAAGTAGGAAGCAGATACAGCAAAATCAAGTGGTGGTGAAGCCAAGATGATTCCTGTAATTCCACCAAAGAGGAAGGTGACAAGGAAGCCCATGACCCAGAGCATTGGCGTTTCAAAGGTGACATGACCTCGCCACATTGTGCCGATCCAGTTGAAGAACTTCACACCTGTTGGTACACCAATTAAAAATGTCATAAATGAGAAGAAGGGCAAGAGAACCTGACCACTGGCGAACATGTGGTGGGCCCAGACTGCGACAGAGAGTGCTGAGATTGCAATCGTTGCTGCAATCAAACCTTTATAACCGAAGATTGGTTTGCGGCTAAAGACCGGTAAAATTTCAGTTGCAATTCCGAAGAATGGCAGCGCCAAGATATACACCTCTGGATGGCCAAAGAACCAGAAGAGGTGCTGCCAGAGCATCGCTCCACCATTGGCCGGATCAAAAATATGCGAACCATAAATACGGTCTGACTCCAGGGCAAGGAGCGCCGCAGCAAGTGGGGGAAATGCGAGCAGTACAAGGATCGAAGTAAGCAATACGTTCCAAGAGAAGATTGACATGCGGAACATCGTCATACCGGGTGCGCGCATCGTAAAGATTGTTGTAATGAAGTTAACGCCACCGAGAATTGTTCCGAGACCACTGATTGCAAGACCAACAACCCATAGATCTCCACCGATTCCCGGTGAGTAGGTCGAGTTAGCTAGAGGTGCGTAGGCGGTCCAACCAAAGGATGCTGCTCCGCCGGGAGCAAGGAATCCGGAAAAAGCCATGATGCTGCCAAAGAGAAAGAGCCAGTATGACAACATATTTAAACGCGGGAATGCCACATCTGCTGCGCCGATCTGTAACGGCATAATCACATTCGCAAAACCCACAAAGAGAGGCGTTGCAAACATCAGCAACATAATCGTGCCGTGCATTGTAAATACTTGGTTGTACTGCTCGTTAGATATGAACTGCATACCAGGGCGTGTGAGCTCAAGACGGAGAATGAGGGCTAGGACTCCAGCGATGAGGAACCAAGCAAATGAGGTCATGAGGTAGAGATACCCGATTGTTTTATGGTCTGTTGAAGTTACCCACTTAACAAAGTTCTTACCTTTAGCTGCTGGAGCTACACCCGGAGCTGCGGCGATCGTTGGACGCTCTGCATACGTTGTCATGCTGTACTCGCCTTCAAGGTCTCTAGGTACTTCTCATAATCAGCTTGGGAAACAACTTTTACCGTAAATAACATCTGTGAATGGCTTCGACCACAGAGAATGTTGCAGCGCCCCGGAAATTCACCGATTTTATTTGCAGTGAATTCAAGATTATTTGTTACGCCAGGAAGATTCTGAATCTGAATCATAAATGCAGGAATCCAGAATCCATGCACAACATCACTTGCAGTAATTATGTAGCGAACGCGTTCTCCAACAGGAACTACGAGTGTGGGTGGCTTCTCAGGTGTGCCCGTTACGACCGCCTTCTCCCCCGCCTCTGGGTATCCAAATTGCCATGACCACTGAAATGCATTAACCGTGATCTCGTGGGCAACAGCGGGAGATTTTTCAGTAATCTCGCTCTGTTTAACCGCGGTGAAATAGAACATCACCGCAATAATGATGAATGGAATAACTGTGTACACGATCTCAACTGGAACGTTGTACTGAGTCTGCTTAGGAAACTCACCTTGAGATGCCTTTGCGCGGTGGAATACAGCTGGCCACAAAATCAAAACTAAAGTGATTACTCCAACGACACCACCGGCGATCCAAGCGCCTTGCCAGAGCGAGAGCGAAATATCATTAATGCTCGAAGCACCTTCTGGGAAACCAAGGCTAGAAACTTTTGAGCAACCGCTCAGAGCCAGAACCATCGGTGCAATGACCAGCCCGAGGCGCAATGCGCGCGATTTTCTCGTTGGAAGCGACATAGGGCAAGGATAGAGGCTGGAAGAGAAGTTGGGAGCCGGTGCTAGTAGCCTTGGCTAGGTGGTTCCTGTCACAGGTAATTTTACTTCGGAGACTCCGCTATCGGAGATCGTCTCGACGGCTATAAATGCTGCCTTTGAGGCCGGTTGGGCCGATCCTAAGAAAGTTTCCCAAGCTTCGCAGAGAGCAAAAATCCTTCAGAACCACGCCTTGGAAGCCCTCGCATCTGGATTGGGTATCCGAGTGGATCAGATGGAGATTGTTGGCGAATCAGAATTAGCAACCTATCTCTGCATTGCAGGATTTTTAAAACCTAGTCGCCACTTAGCAGTGGGTGCAATTGATCGAGGAAAGATCCGTGCATTTACTCGTACTCACGAAAAACACTCGATCATCCCCGTAGATAGCAATGGATACCTGAACACCGAGACAATTCCTGCCGACTCACTTCTGACTCTACAGATCGTCAATGGCGAGACAGGGGTTGTGCAAGATATCCAAACGTTAAAAGCGAAGGCAGAGATGGTCGTTCTCGATGCCACTTACTCAGGACCGCGCATTCCATTGGGTGAAGACTGGGATGGAGCAATCTTCTCGGCACATACATGGGAAGGTCCTGCTGGATTATCAATCATGGCAATTGCGAACCCTCAACAGTGGCGATATCCCCTACCTCACATCGCACCCATTAGAACTCCTGGTGGATACTCACTTCCGCTCTTACTCGGTGCAGCAGTTGCTCTTGAAAATTTCAAAGAAGACTCAGCAAAGATTTCTTCTCTCAACCGTTATCTAAGAACTCAAATTTCTGAATCAATTCCTGCGGCCATTGCTGTCGGTGAAACTTCAAAAACAATTCCGAACTATCAAACTATTGTGATTCCAGGAACCATTAGCGAAATGCTTGTCCGAGAGCTAGAGGCGAATGCGATTTCTGTCGATGCTGGATCTGCCTGTTCGCCAGCAGATTTAACCCCCAGTCACGTACTGGCTGCGATGGGATTGCCAACAGAAGGATCCTTAAGATTAACGCTGCGCGACAATCACACTGAGGCAGATATTGATGCACTCGTGAAGGCTTTAGTGGAAGTGTGCCGCAACTTCTGATCGTGCTTCAGCGCCATATGCCAATTCGAAACGATCGAGGAATTCACTTGGAGTAAAGCTGTACTCCTGCGTGCCCATCGTCTCGATGACATAGGTTGCAATAAGTGAGCCCAACTGAGCGCAGCGTTCATGGGAAAGACCCCATGCAAGCCCTGCTACAAAACCACTTCTAAATGAATCGCCGACACCGGTCGGATCAACCTTCGCTTTTTCTTGAGGGCATGTCACCGTGATTGTCGCAGTGCCTCGTCCGTCAACGCGAGAACCGGCAGAGCCTAAAGTGACAACTCGATACTTCACTCGGTCGAGAATTTCGTCATCGCTCCAACCGGTCTTTTGAATCGCAAGTGCTAACTCATATTCATTGAGGAAAAGGTATGTAGCCCCATCAATAAGAGCTTTAATTTCATCCCCTGATAAACGGGCCATCTGCTGTGATGGATCGGCTAAAACCGGAATGCCTTGTGATAGAGCAACCTGTGTATGACGCAACATTGCCGCCGGATCATCTGGTGAAATTACAAGAAGATCGAGATTGCCTTCTTTATCGATGATGGGCTGAAGCTCAATATCTCGCGCCTCCGACATTGCGCCAGGAAAGAAGGATGCGAATTGATTAAGTTCAGAGTCAGTCGTAACAGTAAAGAGCGCGGTGAATTGAGAAGTGGAGACGAGAGCGTGAGAAGTATCAACGCCGTGACGCGTAAGCCAGGCGTTGTAATCTGGCCAATCTTTTCCAACTGCAGCAATGAGAAGTGGCTTATGCCCCAGAACACCAAGGCCGAAACAGATATTGGCCGCACATCCACCGCGGCGAACTTCCAAACCGTCGACTAAGAACGATAGAGAAATTTTTTCGAGCGAACCCACGACGACAGAATCTGAAAACTTACCCGGGAAAGTCATGATGTGGTCGCGACCGACCGAACCTGCGACACCTATCTTCATAGGGCGAGAATCTACAAGTAACTAGAAGTAAATGTGGCGATTAGTTAAAAGAATCACCGCAGGCACAAGAACCTCCG